>NZ_CP109450.1:1500000-1712500 GCF_041438865.1 Streptomyces sp. NBC_01471 | reverse complement strand
CGTGCCTTTTGAAGAATGAGCCTGCGAGTTAGCGGTGTGTAGCGAGGTTAACCCGTGTGGGGAAGCCGTAGCGAAAGCGAGTCCTAATAGGGCGTTTGAGTTGCACGCTCTAGACCCGAAGCGGAGTGATCTAGCCATGGGCAGGTTGAAGCGGCTGTAAGAGGTCGTGGAGGACCGAACCCACCAGGGTTGAAAACCTGGGGGATGACCTGTGGTTAGGGGTGAAAGGCCAATCAAACTCCGTGATAGCTGGTTCTCCCCGAAATGCATTTAGGTGCAGCGTCGTGTGTTTCTTGCCGGAGGTAGAGCACTGGATAGGCGATGGGCCCTACCGGGTTACTGACCTTAGCCAAACTCCGAATGCCGGTAAGTGAGAGCGCGGCAGTGAGACTGTGGGGGATAAGCTCCATGGTCGAGAGGGAAACAGCCCAGAGCATCGACTAAGGCCCCTAAGCGTACGCTAAGTGGAAAAGGATGTGGAGTCGCAGAGACAACCAGGAGGTTGGCTTAGAAGCAGCCATCCTTGAAAGAGTGCGTAATAGCTCACTGGTCAAGTGATTCCGCGCCGACAATGTAGCGGGGCTCAAGCGTACCGCCGAAGTCGTGTCATTCCAGCAATAGGGCCAACGCCTGCTGGGATGGGTAGGGGAGCGTCGTGTGCCGGGTGAAGCAGCCGCGGAAGCGAGTTGTGGACGGTTCACGAGTGAGAATGCAGGCATGAGTAGCGATACACACGTGAGAAACGTGTGCGCCGATTGACTAAGGGTTCCTGGGTCAAGCTGATCTGCCCAGGGTAAGTCGGGACCTAAGGCGAGGCCGACAGGCGTAGTCGATGGACAACCGGTTGATATTCCGGTACCCGCTTTGAAACGCCCAATACTGAATCCTCTGATGCTAAGGCCGTGAAGCCGTCCTGGAGCCTTCGGGCAAAGGGGAGTGGTGGAGCCGCTGAACCAAGGTGGTAGTAGGTAAGCGATGGGGTGACGCAGGAAGGTAGTCCAGCCCGGGCGGTGGTTGTCCCGGGGTAAGGGTGTAGCCCGTTGTCCAGGTAAATCCGGATGACATGGTGGGTGAGACCTGATGCCGAGCCGATTGTGGTGAAGTGGATGATCCTATGCTGTCGAGAAAAGCCTCTAGCGAGTTTCATGGCGGCCCGTACCCTAAACCGACTCAGGTGGTCAGGTAGAGAATACCGAGGCGTTCGGGTGAACTATGGTTAAGGAACTCGGCAAAATGCCCCCGTAACTTCGGGAGAAGGGGGGCCATTTCTGGTGATCCAATTTACTTGGTGAGCTGGGGGTGGCCGCAGAGACCAGCGAGAAGCGACTGTTTACTAAAAACACAGGTCCGTGCGAAGCCGTAAGGCGATGTATACGGACTGACGCCTGCCCGGTGCTGGAACGTTAAGGGGACCGGTTAGTCACATTTCGGTGTGGCGAAGCTGAGAACTTAAGCGCCAGTAAACGGCGGTGGTAACTATAACCATCCTAAGGTAGCGAAATTCCTTGTCGGGTAAGTTCCGACCTGCACGAATGGCGTAACGACTTCTCGACTGTCTCAACCATAGGCCCGGTGAAATTGCACTACGAGTAAAGATGCTCGTTTCGCGCAGAAGGACGGAAAGACCCCGGGACCTTTACTACAGTTTGATATTGGTGTTCGGTTCGGCTTGTGTAGGATAGGTGGGAGACTGTGAAGCGGCCACGCCAGTGGTTGTGGAGTCGTCGTTGAAATACCACTCTGGTCGTGCTGGATGTCTAACCTCGGTCCGTGATCCGGATCAGGGACAGTGTCTGATGGGTAGTTTAACTGGGGCGGTTGCCTCCTAAAGAGTAACGGAGGCGCCCAAAGGTTCCCTCAGCCTGGTTGGCAATCAGGTGTTGAGTGTAAGTGCACAAGGGAGCTTGACTGTGAGACCGACGGGTCGAGCAGGGACGAAAGTCGGGACTAGTGATCCGGCAGTGGCTTGTGGAAGCGCTGTCGCTCAACGGATAAAAGGTACCCCGGGGATAACAGGCTGATCTTCCCCAAGAGTCCATATCGACGGGATGGTTTGGCACCTCGATGTCGGCTCGTCGCATCCTGGGGCTGGAGTCGGTCCCAAGGGTTGGGCTGTTCGCCCATTAAAGCGGTACGCGAGCTGGGTTTAGAACGTCGTGAGACAGTTCGGTCCCTATCCTCTGCGCGCGTAGGAATATTGAGAAGGGCTGTCCCTAGTACGAGAGGACCGGGACGGACGAACCTCTGGTGTGCCAGTTGTCCTGCCAAGGGCATGGCTGGTTGGCTACGTTCGGAAAGGATAACCGCTGAAAGCATCTAAGCGGGAAGCCTGCTTCGAGATGAGTATTCCCTCCCCTTTGAGGGGTTAAGGCTCCCAGTAGACGACTGGGTTGATAGGCCAGATGTGGAAGCCCGGTAACGGGTGGAGCTGACTGGTACTAATAGGCCGAGGGCTTGTCCTCAGTTGCTCGCGTCCACTGTGTTAGTTCTGAAATAACGAACGACCGTGTTGTTATCCGGTGTTGGTTAATTTCATAGTGTTTCGGTGGTCATTGCGTTAGGGAAACGCCCGGTTACATTCCGAACCCGGAAGCTAAGCCTTTCAGCGCCGATGGTACTGCAGGGGGGACCCTGTGGGAGAGTAGGACGCCGCCGAACAATCTTTCAACGTCGGCCCCTGAACTTCGGTTCAGGGGTCGACGTTTTTTTATGCCCTGTCACTTGGTGTTCACGTGCGCCTAGCAGCATGCAGGCATGAGTACCGCGAGGTTCCTGAAGTCCGCAGGCGTCCGGGTCGGCGACGAGGTCGTCGTGCCGGCGTACGGTGATGCCGAAGCGGCAGCGGCCGTGGTCATGGTCGGGGCCAGGCCCGTCTTCGCCGACATAGATCCCGGGAGTTACTGCCTCGACCCGGACGCGGTCGCTGCCGTACTCACCTCACGTACTACCGCCGTGGTGGCGGTGTCCGCCTTCGGGCACCCGCCGGACCTGGCGCGGATCGGTGAACTCGGCCGTATTCATGGGCTGCTGGTCGTGGGACCCGGAGAGCCTCAGGGGGAGATCGTCACCGCCGACGAGGTGGAGCAACGCCGTGCCCACGCCGCCTACCTGGGCGACCGGCTGACCGGCGTACGGACACCGGTGCCGAACGCGGCCCACACGTACCAGCGTTACGTCGTGCGGGTCCCGGGCAACGGGCGGCCCGACCGTGACGCTTTCGCCCAGGCCCTGCGCCGCAGGGGAGTGGGGTGTGAGGTGCCCGTGACGACGCCCGTCCACCGCATGCCTGCCTTCCGCCGCGATGTACGGCTGCCCGAGACCGAGCGGGCAGCCGATGAGACCCTCGCGCTCCCCGTGCACGGTTCACTGCGCCGGCGCGAACTGCAGCGCATGGTCTCCTCCTGCAACGCCCTCGGTGGCTTGCTCCAACCGGCTTTCTGAGCAGTCGGTTTGGACCGGTGCGGGGCGGCGGCGCGTGGCGGGCGTGGTGGCGGGGAGCACTCTCGACTTCGGGTATGATCTATCTCGTTGCTGCGCCCCAATAGCTCAGTCGGTAGAGCGTCTCCATGGTAAGGAGAAGGTCTACGGTTCGATTCCGTATTGGGGCTCTCACACCGAAAGGCCCCCGCCGGTTGGCGGGGGCCTTTCGCGTATCGGCTACTTGGGCGGCTCGGGCACGCGCATGGCCAGGATCGCCATGTCGTCCGATGCGGGTTCGGCGGCGAACCGCTCGACCGCACGCAGGATACGGCCGGCCACCGCGCCCGCCGTCAGGCCGGTGCAGGTGCTGAGCACGTCGGCCAGTCCGTCGTCGCCGAGCATCCGGGTGCCCTCGCGGCGCTCCGTGACGCCGTCCGTGACGCAGAGCAGCACGTCGCCCGGTTCCAGGGTCACGTTCTGCTCGTAGAGCTCCAGGTCCTCCATCACACCGAGGAGCGGCTGAGGCTCCGCCGCGGGCTCCACGGTGCCGTCCTGACGCAGCCGCAGGGGGAGCGGATGCCCGGCGCAGACGACCTTGAGGAGGGCGCTGCCGTCCTCCTGGGGCCACAGCTCGCCGTAGAGGAGAGTGAGGAAGCGGCTGCGGGCGCCCTCGTCGAGGATGGCGGCGTTGAGCCTCTCCAGGACGGCGGGGCCGCCGAAGCCCTCCCGGGCGAGCAGCCGCAGCGCGTGGCGGGCCAGGCCGGTGACGGCGGCCGCCTCCGGGCCCGTACCGCAGACGTCGCCGATGGCGAAGCCGTACGCCCCGTCCCGGATCGGGAAGAGATCGTAGAAGTCGCCGCCGACCTCGTTGCCCTCGCCCGCTGCCCGGTAGATGACCTCCACCTCGACATTGGGCACGTCCGGCAGGCCAGGAGGCAGCAGGCTGCGCTGGAGGGCCTGGCTGATGGCGGTGCGCTCCGAGTACAGGCGGGCGTTGTCGAGCGCGAGTGCCGCACGGCGCGAGAGGTCTTCGGCGAGTTCGAGGATCTCCTGGCGGAAGTGGTCGTCGGACGGCTTGCCGAGCGTGAGCATGCCGATGACCCGGTTCCGGGCGACCAGCGGCAGGACGACGGTCTCGCCGCCGACCGCGGCGGCCGTGGCGAGCGTGGTTCCGATGCCCGAACCGAGCGCCGGGCTCGACCCGAGGCCCAGGCTGCGCATGGACGACGTCAGCGCCGCCTGGTGTGCCGCTTCACCGGGGGCGGCCCAGCTCCGGGCACCCGGGGTCGGGACGGGCTCGGGCGGGCTGATCCGGGAGAGCAGGGCCTTGAGCCCGTCGATGCGGTCCTCGTCCTCGTGCAGGACATAGGAGAGGTACGGCTCCGACGACTGGTCGGCGATCGTGTAGACGGCGCACCAGGCAGCCAGCGTCGGTACGGTCATCTGCGCCATGAGCGCCAGGGTCTGATCGCGGTCCAGGGTGCCCGCCAGCAGGTCGGACGCCTCGACGAGGAAGGAGAGCGAGCCGCGGCGCAGCTTCTCCAGCTCGCCGAGCCGGGCCGACTCGACGGCGAGCGCGATGCGGTCGGCGGCGAACTGGAGGCGCAGGGCCTGCTCGTTGGAGTACCGGCCGGGGGCTTCCGTGGAGACGCCCAGCGAGCCGGTGAGGCGGCCCTCGACCTTGAGCGGGACGGTGACGACTGAGCGCATGCCCGTGCCGTTCAGCAGCGGTACGGCGCCGGGCACGGCCGCCAGGTCTTCGTGGACTGCGGGCATCCGCGCCGATCCGTACCGTCCGGTGCCCGCTTCGACCGGGACCCGGGCGAACCGCTGGCGGGCCGATGGCAGCCCCGTCGTGGCCCGTACTTCCAGCTCCGTCTCGTCGTCCGTCGCGAGCAGCAGGAAGGCCGCGTCGGCGTCGAGCATGTCGCGGGCGCGTTCGACGGTGCGCTGGAGGAGGCCGTCGAGATCGTCGGGTGCGGGGGAGCCGATGAAGACTTCGAACGGGTCGGTGGTGCGGTGGTCGGAGAGGGCGTTCGAGTCGTTCTGCGGGGTGCGCGCCGGCGTCTGGAGGACCGCGCGCTCGAAGTCGTTGACCAGCAGGCAGACGGTGCTCGGTTCGCCCTGTGCGTCCCGCACCCGCAGATGCGCGGCGTACACGGGCACGACCCTGCCGTCGGCGGTACGGATGCCGTAACTGCCCTCCCAGCGGGACAGCTGGAGGGCGTCCGCGATACCGGTGCCGGTGCCCGGGGTGTGCGGCCAGGCCGCGAAGTCGGTGAGCTGCTTGCCGACGACCTCATCGGCGGGATGGCCGAAGAGCTCCGTCGCATCCTCGTTCCAGGCGGAGACGGCGCCGGTCCGGTCGATCTGGATCACTGCCACACGGACCCGTCCGTCCGTCACGGGGAGCAGCTCCGCGGGCAGCAGCGGGCCCGCCGAGCGGGCGCCCACCGGGCGCTGTGGCAGGTCGAGTTGGAACCAGACCTGCTTCTGGGTGGGTGTGTAGTCGACACCCCAGCGGGAGGCGAGCGCCGCGCAGAGCAGCAGTCCGCGGCCGCCCTCCCGGTCCGGGCTGCCGAAGGACTGGCCGCTGCCCTGGAGCGGGACCTCACGCTCCGGATAGTGGTCGGCGACCTCCACCCGTACGCCGTCCTCGGTCCGCAGGCACAGGACATCTGCGTTGGTGCCCGCGTGGACCACCGCGTTGGTGACCAGCTCGCTGGTGAGGACGACCGCGTCGTCGACGACGTCGGAATACCCCCACCCCTGGAGGGTGTCACGCACAAAGGTGCGGGCGGTCGCTACCGACCGTCCGACCGGTTCGAAACTGGCAGCCGCCCGCGCGGTGATCACAGAACTCCTCGTACGCGTCTCGACGCCCGGCTCTGCCATGTCGGCCCGCCCCTCGCTGCCCGGTGGTAGTACTGGTGCCTCCGCCCCCGCCGGGCGGACCGGGACGGTTGGACAGCCGGATGCCAGGTTACTTACCTTCCCGGTCCGTGCGGATGCCGGTTACGGGGTTTCCGCCCCGAGTGGGCGGGGACGGTATGCAAAGCTGCCGAACTGTTATGGCCTGGTCCTGCCATGGTGAAACACTGGGCAAGCTTCTCGGTACAGCCCGGGCAGTACGGCCAACCCCTGCGGGAGGGACACGGTGGAGTCTGGCACGGCGGCGCGTGACAAGAACACGCGCGCAAAAAGCGGACAGTCGCCAAAAAAGCGACACCACGGGACAACTGAAGTGGATACCGCAGCCCTGGGCAGACTTCTGACCGCTCTGGCCGCGATGCGCGACGGGAACTTCCGGCGGCGTCTGACGGTCTCGGGCGACGGCACGATGGCCGAGATCGCGGCCGTCTTCAACGAGGTCGCCGACCGCAATCTCCATCTGACGGGTGAGGTCGCCCGGGTACGCAGGATGGTGGGGCGCGAGGGCAAGCTGACCGAGCGGCTGGAGACCGGGGCCCTGGAGGGCTCCTGGGCCGTCGCGATCGACGCGGCCAACGAGCTGGTGGACGATCTCGCGCGGCCGGTGTCCGAGGTCGGCAGGGTGCTGTCGGCGGTGGCCGAGGGTGATCTGGAACAGCGGATGGACCTGCGGTCGCAGGCCATGGACGGCGTGGAGCGGCCACTGCGCGGCGAGTTCCTGAAGGTCGCCCGCACGGTCAACAACCTGGTTGACCAGTTGTCGGCGTTCACGGACGAGGTGACACGGGTCGCTCTGGAGGTCGGCACCGAGGGCAAGCTCGGCGGCCAAGCCCAGGTGCGGGGTATGTCCGGTTCGTGGAAGGGCCTCACGGATTCGGTGAACACCATGGCGTACCGGCTGACCGCGCAGGTACGTGACATTGCTCTCGTCACGACCGCCGTCGCCCGGGGTGATCTGTCACGCAAGGTCACCGTCCATGTGGCCGGCGAGATGCTCCAGCTCAAGAACACCGTCAACACGATGGTCGACCAGCTGTCCTCGTTCTCCTCCGAGGTGACCCGGGTCGCGCGCGAGGTGGGCACGGAGGGCGAGCTCGGCGGTCAGGCGGCTGTGCCCGGCGTGGCCGGTGTGTGGAAGGACCTCACCGACTCGGTGAACACGATGGCCGGGAACCTGACGTCGCAGGTGCGCGGCATCGCCGAGGTCACCACCGCCGTCGCCAACGGGGATCTCTCGCAGAAGGTCACGGTGAGCGCGCGCGGCGAGGTCGCCCAGCTCGCCGAGACCATCAACCAGATGACCGAGACGCTGCGTACCTTCGCGGACGAGGTGACCCGGGTGGCCAGCGAGGTCGGCGCCGAAGGGCTGCTGGGCGGCCAGGCGCAGGTGCCGGGCGCCGCGGGCACCTGGAAGGATCTCACCGACTCCGTCAACACGGTCTTCCGCAACCTCACGACGCAGGTGCGGGACATCGCCCAGGTGACGACCGCGGTCGCCAACGGTGACATGACGCAGAAGGTCACGGTGAACGTGGCCGGGGAGATGCTGGAGCTGAAGAACACCGTCAACACGATGGTGGACCAGCTGCAGTCCTTCGGTTCCGAGGTGACCCGGGTGGCGCGTGAGGTCGGCGTCGAGGGCCGCCTCGGCGGGCAGGCCGAGGTGCCGGGCGCCGCCGGTACGTGGAAGGACCTCACGGACTCGGTGAACACGGCCTTCCGTAACCTCACCGGGCAGGTCCGGGACATCGCCCAGGTCACGACGGCGGTCGCCAACGGCGACCTGTCCCAGAAGGTCACCGTGGATGTGGCCGGGGAGATGCTGGAGCTGAAGAACACCGTCAACACGATGGTGGCGCAGCTCTCGTCGTTCGCCGACCAGGTGACACGGATGGCGCGGGACGTGGGCACGGAGGGCCGCCTCGGCGGGCAGGCCCGGGTGGACGGTGTCAGCGGTACGTGGAAGGAACTCACCGACTCCGTCAACTTCATGGCGGGCAATCTCACGTCGCAGGTGCGCCAGATCGCCCAGGTGACCACCGCCGTGGCCCGTGGTGACCTGTCGCAGAAGATCGACGTGGATGCCCGCGGCGAGATCCTTGAACTGAAGAACACCATCAACACGATGGTCGACCAGCTCTCCGCCTTCGCCGAGCAGGTGACCAGGGTCGCCCGCGAGGTCGGTACGGACGGCCGGCTCGGCGGTCAGGCGCAGGTGCCCGGGGTGGCCGGGGTATGGCGCGATCTGACCGACTCGGTGAACGGGATGGCGGGCAACCTCACCGCGCAGGTCCGCAACATCGCGCAGGTCGCGACCGCGGTGGCCCGTGGTGACCTGTCGCAGAAGATCGACGTGGACGCCCGCGGCGAGATCCTGGAGCTCAAGAACACCCTGAACACGATGGTCGATCAGCTGTCGTCGTTCGCGGAGCAGGTGACGCGGGTCGCGCGTGAGGTGGGCACCGAGGGGATCCTCGGCGGCCAGGCGGAGGTCCAGGGGGTCTCCGGCACCTGGAAGGACCTCACCCAGTCCGTCAACTTCATGGCGAACAACCTGACCTCACAGGTGCGGAACATCGCCGAGGTGACCACGGCGGTCGCCAAGGGCGATCTCTCGAAGAAGATCACTGTCGACGCCAAGGGCGAGATCCTCGAACTGGTCACGACCGTCAACACCATGGTCGATCAGCTGTCGTCGTTCGCGGAACAGGTGACGCGGGTCGCGCGCGAGGTCGGCACCGAGGGCATCCTCGGCGGCCAGGCCCGGGTGCGCGGGGTCACCGGTATCTGGGAGGACCTCAGCGACAACGTGAACCTGATGGCCAACAACCTGACCAGCCAGGTGCGGAACATCGCCCAGGTCGCCACGGCCGTCGCCAACGGCGATCTCACCAAGAAGGTGACGGTGGAGGCGCGCGGCGAGGTCGCGCAGCTCGCTGACACCGTCAACACCATGGTGACGACCCTGTCGTCCTTCGCGGACGAAGTGACGCGAGTGGCACGTGAGGTGGGCACGGACGGTTCGCTCGGCGGTCAGGCGCGGGTGCCGGGAGTCTCCGGTACGTGGAAGGACCTCACCGAGTCGGTGAACTCGATGGCGTCCAACCTGACCGGGCAGGTGCGCCAGATCGCCACGGTCACCACGGCCATCGCCAAGGGCGACCTGACGAAGAAGATCGACATCGACGCCCAGGGCGAGATCCTGGAGCTGAAGACCACCATCAACACCATGGTCGATCAGCTGTCGAGCTTCGCCGAGCAGGTGACCAGGGTGGCCCGCGAGGTGGGCACCGAGGGCCAGCTGGGCGGGCAGGCACGGGTGCGTGACGTGGACGGCACCTGGCGCGACCTGACCGAGTCGGTGAACGAGATGGCCGGGAACCTGACCCGGCAGGTGCGCGCCATCGCGGCCGTGGCCACCGCGGTGACCCGCGGTGATCTCAATCTCAAGATCGATGTGGACGCCGCCGGCGAGATCCAGGCGCTCCAGGACAACATCAACACGATGATCGCCAATCTGCGTGACACCACGGTCGCCAACAAGGAGCAGGACTGGCTGAAGGGCAACCTGGCCCGGATCTCCGGCCTGATGCAGGGGCGCCGGGAACTGGTGGACGTGGCCTCGCTCATCATGAGCGAGCTCACGCCGGTGGTCTCGGCTCAGCACGGCGCGTTCTTCCTGGCGGTGCCGACCGGGTCGGCCGCGGAGAGCGGTGCGGGGGCCGAGAACGCGTACGAACTGCGGATGCACGGCAGTTACGGCTACTCGGCGGGCTCCATGCCGACGACGTTCCGGCCGGGGGAGACGCTCATCGGCACGGCCGCCGAGGAGAAGCGCACGATTCTGGTGGAGAACGTGCCGCCGGGGTACCTGAAGATCTCGTCCGGGCTCGGCGAGGCGCCGCCCGCCCACGTGATCGTGCTGCCGGTGCTCTTCGACGGGAATGTCCTCGGGGTGATCGAGCTGGCCTCCTTCCAGCCCTTCACGCACATCCAGAAGGACTTCCTCAACCAGATCGCGGAAATGATCGCGACGAGCGTCAACACCATCAGCGTCAATTCGAAGACCGAGGTGCTGCTCAAGCAGTCGCAGGAGCTGACCGAGCAGCTGCGGGAGCGTTCGGCGGAACTGGAGAACCGGCAGAAGGCACTTCAGGCGTCCAATGCCGAACTGGAGGAGAAGGCCGAGCTGCTGGCCCAGCAGAACCGCGATATCGAGGTGAAGAACACCGAGATCGAGGAGGCCAGGCAGGTGCTGGAGGAGCGTGCCGAGCAGCTCGCCGTCTCGATGCGCTACAAGTCCGAATTCCTGGCCAACATGTCGCATGAGCTGCGCACACCGCTCAACTCGCTGCTGATTCTCGCCAAGCTGCTCGCCGACAATGCCGAAGGGAATCTCTCCCCGAAGCAGGTGGAGTTCGCCGAGACCATTCACGGTGCGGGTTCGGATCTGCTCCAGCTGATCAACGACATCCTGGATCTGTCCAAGGTCGAGGCGGGCAAGATGGACGTCAGCCCGACCCGGATCGCGCTGGTCCAGCTCGTCGACTACGTCGAGGCCACCTTCCGTCCGCTCACGGCCGAGAAGGGTCTGGACTTCTCCGTACGGGTCTCGCCCGAACTGCCAGCGACGCTGCACACGGACGAGCAGCGGCTGTTGCAGGTGCTGCGGAACCTCCTCTCCAACGCGGTGAAGTTCACCGACACCGGGGCCGTCGAGCTGGTCATCAGGCCCGCCAACGCCAATGTGCCGAACGCCATCCGCGAGCAGCTGCTCGAAGCGGGCTCGCTGCGCGACGCCGACGCGGATCTGATCGCCTTCTCGGTCACCGACACGGGGATCGGTATCGCGGCGAGCAAGATGCGGGTGATCTTCGAGGCCTTCAAGCAGGCGGACGGGACCACCAGCCGCAAGTACGGCGGTACGGGGCTCGGCCTGTCCATCAGCCGGGAGATCGCGCGGCTGCTCGGCGGTGAGATCCACGCGGCGAGCGAGCCGGGACGCGGTTCGACGTTCACGCTGTATCTGCCGCTGTACGCCAGTGAGCTGCCTCCCCAGGGGTATCCGCAGCTCAGTCCCGGCGGCCTGGAGCGGCTGCCCGGCGGGAACGGGGACGGGGGGCGGCCCGAGACGGGCCAGGCACCCGGCATGGCGGCCACGGACGGCCAGGGCGGGCCCGCGGAACTGTTCCGCCGGCGGCGCAGGTCGCTGGGGCCGGCCGGCGGTCAGCCGGCTCTGCCCGCCAGTTCAGGTGTGACAGCCGCGACCGCGGAGCCCGAGTCGTGGGCGGAGGAGACCGAGGAAGCGGCGAAGCCGCGCCGGGTCTTCCAGTTCAACGCCGAGAAGGTGCTGATCGTCGACGACGACATCCGCAACGTCTTCGCGCTCACCAGCGTCCTCGAACAGCACGGACTCTCGGTGCTGTACGCGGAGAACGGGCGCGAGGGCATCGAAGTCCTTGAGCAGCACGACGATGTGACGCTCGTTCTGATGGACATCATGATGCCGGAGATGGACGGGTATGCGACGACGACGGCCATCCGCAGGATGCCGCAGTTCGCCGGGCTGCCGATCATCGCGCTCACCGCGAAGGCGATGAAGGGCGACCGGGAGAAGGCGATCGAATCCGGCGCTTCCGACTATGTCACCAAGCCTGTGGATCCTGATCATTTGCTCACAGTAATGGAGCAATGGATGCGCGGTGAGTGATCGATTGATGAGTGAATCTCTATGAGTTGCTGACTGACTGTGGTCGAAGGCGTGTGAGGCGGACGTATTCGGGGAACCTTCTGGTCCCCCGGCGCGTTTCTGCTACATGTGCCGTGACATCGCGGTGACAGGGTGTGGCGACAGGCGGGGTGCGGTTACCATGACCGGCACAAGGACGGACGGCGTTACGGAGCTGTCCCCTGGGGCGGCGCCCGGTGCACTGCCGGGACGAGGAGGACGGGCCATGGTGCAGAAGGCCAAGATCCTCCTGGTCGATGACCGGCCGGAGAATCTGCTGGCGCTGGAGGCCATTCTCTCCGCGCTCGATCAGACACTGGTGCGGGCATCGTCCGGGGAGGAAGCGCTGAAAGCGCTGCTGACGGATGATTTCGCAGTGATTCTGCTGGACGTCCAGATGCCGGGCATGGACGGTTTCGAGACAGCCGCGCACATCAAGCGGCGGGAGCGGACCCGGGACATCCCGATCATCTTCCTCACCGCGATCAACCACGGGCCGCACCACACCTTCCGGGGCTACGCCGCGGGGGCTGTGGACTACATCTCGAAGCCCTTCGACCCGTGGGTGCTGCGCGCGAAGGTGTCGGTCTTCGTCGAGCTCTACATGAAGAACTGCCAACTGCGTGAGCAGGCGGCGCTGCTGCGCCTCCAGCTCGACGGCAGCGCTCCCGCGGCCGGTGACACCAAGGAGCCCGCCGGGCTGCTGGCCGAACTGTCCGCCCGCCTCGCGGCAGTTGAGGAGCAGGCCGAGGCGCTCTCCAAGCAGCTCGACGAGGAGTCGGCGGACGCGGCCGCGGTTGCCACGGCGGCTCATCTGGAGCGCAAACTCACCGGTCTCCGCAGGGCTCTGGACGCGCTGGAGCCGGGCACCGGCGGCCCGACCGCGGCGGTCCCGTCGCAGAATTGACGGCCTGTCGGGTAGCCGCGCCCGCTGAGGACGTGTCACCGCACGTCACCGCGCGTCAAGAAGGCGTGATCACTCCGGCGACACGAACGGGTGAAGCGGTCAGCACACGTGTCCGGCGCCGCGGACACAGGTAACCTCGGCTCCATGGCCTCACGTACGTCCGGCAAGGGTTCCCCAGGCGCGGCGGGCACCGCCAAGCCGCGTGCCGGCCGTACCGGCCCAGTCAAGAAGGCAGCTCCGGCGAAGAAGGCCGCTGCGAAGAAGACCGCCCCCGCGAAGCGGGCGCCCGCCAAGAAGGCGGCAGCGAAGCCCGCGCCGAGACCGGCGCCGTCCCCCACCGGGGGCGTGTACCGGCTCGTACGGGCCGTCTGGCTCGGCGCCGCCCACGGCGTCGGGGCGATGTTCCGCGGCATAGGCCGCGGCGCGAAGGGCCTCGACCCGGCCCACCGCAAGGACGGGGTGGCCCTGCTGCTGCTCGGCCTGGCGCTCGTCATCGCGGCAGGCACCTGGTCGAATCTGCACGGCCCGGTCGGCGATCTCGTCGAAATGCTGATCACCGGCGCCTTCGGCCGGCTCGATCTGCTGGTCCCGATACTGCTGGGAGCCATCGCCGTACGGCTGATCCTCCACCCGGAGAAGCCGGAGGCGAACGGCCGGATCGTCATCGGGCTGTCCGCGCTGGTCCTCGGAGTGCTCGGCCAGGTCCACATCGCCTGCGGTTCTCCCGGGCGCGGGGACGGGACATCGGCCATGCAGGACGCCGGCGGCCTGATCGGCTGGGCCGCGTCCAAGCCGCTGGTCTTCCTGATGGGCGACGTCCTCGCCGTACCGCTGCTCCTGCTGCTGACCGTCTTCGGGCTGCTGGTCGTCACGGCCACC
This sequence comes from Streptomyces sp. NBC_01471, assembly GCF_041438865.1. Taxonomy (NCBI): domain Bacteria; kingdom Bacillati; phylum Actinomycetota; class Actinomycetes; order Kitasatosporales; family Streptomycetaceae; genus Streptomyces; species Streptomyces sp. NBC_01471. The sequence goes on along the minus strand of NZ_CP109450.1, from coordinate 1,698,635 downwards.
CCCGTCACCGCCATCCCGCACCGGCTGAGGGCACTCGGGGCCCGGCTGGGCATCGTCGAACCCGAGCCCGCCGCTCGCCACCTGGACGAGCCGGACGACGAGCGGTACGAGGAGCAGTGGCGCGAGTCGCTGCCCGCGGGCCGCCGTCCGGCCGCACCGCGCGGTGCCACCCCCGAGCTCTACGACGCCGAAGCGGCCGAGGAGCAGGCGCTCACCAAGCGCCGCAGCAAGCCGCGCAGGCCCTCCGTGCAGCCCGCACCCGGCCGGCCGATGGACGCGGTGGACGTCGCGGCCGCCGCCGCTGCCGCACTGGACGGGGCCGTGCTGAACGGGCTGCCGCCCTCCCCGCTCGTCGCGGACCTGACCCAGGGTGTGGCCGTCGAGCGCCCCGAGGCCACCCCGTCGGGCGCTCCGGCCGCGGCGCCCGTGCCGTCCGCCCGGGAGTCGGCGAAAGCCGGGAAGCCCGAAGGCGCGGGCGCCGCCGCGGCGGATGCGTCCGTGCCCGACCTGACGAAGAAGTCCCCGAAGCCGCCCGAGTCGCAGCCGCTGCCCTCCCGCGCCGAACAGCTCCAGCTCGCCGGCGACATCACCTACTCGCTGCCGTCACTGGACCTGCTGGTGCGCGGCGGTCCCGGCAAGACCCGCAGCGCCGCGAACGACGCGGTCGTCGCCTCGCTGTCGAACGTCTTCAAGGAGTTCAAGGTCGACGCGGCCGTCACCGGCTTCACCCGCGGCCCGACCGTCACCCGCTACGAGGTGGAGCTGGGGCCGGCCGTCAAGGTCGAGCGGATCACCGCGCTCACCAAGAACATCGCCTACGCGGTGGCCAGCCCGGACGTGCGGATCATCTCCCCGATCCCGGGAAAGTCCGCGGTCGGCATCGAGATCCCGAACACCGACCGCGAGATGGTCAACCTCGGCGACGTGCTGCGCCTCGCGGACGCGGCGGAGGACGACCACCCGATGCTGGTGGCGCTCGGCAAGGACGTCGAGGGCGGCTATGTGATGGCCAACCTGGCGAAGATGCCGCACGTCCTGGTCGCGGGCGCGACCGGCTCCGGAAAGTCCTCCTGCATCAACTGCCTGATCACCTCGGTGATGGTGCGGGCGACACCCGAGGACGTACGGATGGTGCTGGTCGACCCCAAGCGGGTCGAGCTGACCGCGTACGAGGGCATCCCGCACCTGATCACCCCGATCATCACCAACCCCAAACGCGCCGCCGAGGCGCTCCAGTGGGTCGTCCGGGAGATGGACCTGCGGTACGACGACCTCGCGGCGTACGGCTACCGCCACATCGACGACTTCAACCAGGCCGTGCGCAGCGGCAAGGCCAAGGCGCCCGAGGGCAGCGAGCGCGAGCTCACCCCGTATCCGTATCTGCTGGTCATCGTCGACGAGCTCGCCGACCTGATGATGGTCGCGCCGCGTGACGTCGAGGACTCCATCGTCCGGATCACCCAGCTGGCCCGCGCCGCGGGCATCCACCTGGTGCTGGCCACCCAGCGGCCGTCGGTCGACGTCGTCACCGGTCTGATCAAGGCCAACGTGCCCTCGCGCCTCGCCTTCGCCACGTCCTCGCTCGCCGACAGCCGGGTCATCCTCGACCAGCCGGGCGCGGAGAAGCTGATCGGCAAGGGTGACGGACTCTTCCTCCCGATGGGGGCGAACAAACCGACCCGTATGCAGGGCGCCTTCGTCACCGAGGAAGAGGTCGGTGAGATCGTCCAGCACTGCAAGGACCAGATGGCCCCGGTCTTCCGCGAGGACGTGGTGGTCGGGACGGCCAAGAAGAAGGAGATCGACGGAGACATCGGCGACGACCTCGATCTGCTGTGCCAGGCCGCCGAACTGGTTGTCTCCACACAGTTCGGCTCGACGTCGATGCTCCAGCGCAAGCTGCGTGTCGGGTTCGCGAAGGCGGGCCGGCTGATGGACCTGATGGAGTCGCGGAACATCGTCGGGCCCAGCGAGGGCTCGAAGGCCCGCGATGTGCTGGTGAAACCGGATGAACTGGACGGCGTCATCGCGGTCATCCGCGGCGAGACCGAGCCGTAGCCGGTCGGAGGGCAACCGTTTCCTCCGGCCGTACGTCAAGTTGGACAAGAACCAGGAATCACGAACACAGGACAGGTAAAGGTCCGGGGATGTCCCGCAGTCGGGTTGTCTCCGGGTCCGCCCGGCGGGTCGTCCGTGATTCGCCGACCTGATGGCGTACAAAGTGCGCGCTCAGGTTGCCCCACCCTTTCACCACCCCCCTAGACTGAACATGCAGCAGGTGGCTCACGCTCGAAAGGCGCCCCCGTGTCCATCGGCAACTCCCCCGAAGACGACCGGCCTTCGATCGGTCGCACCCTCCACCAGGCCCGCATCACCGCAGGTCTGACGGTTGAGGAAGTCAGCTCGGCGACACGGGTGCGCGTCCCCATCGTGCACGCGATCGAGCAGGACGACTTCTCCCGCTGCGGCGGCGATGTGTACGCCCGCGGTCACATCCGCACGCTGGCGCGCGCCGTCGCCGTCGACCCGGCGGCCCTGGTCGACCAGTACGACGCCGAGCACGGCGGCCGGCCCGAGCCCACCCCGGTCGCGCCGCTCTTCGACGCGGAACGGATCAAGCCGGAGCGCCGCCGTCCGAACTGGACGGCTGCCATGGTCGCGGCGATCGTCGTCGTGGTCGGCTTCGTCGGGTTCACCATGTTCAGCGGCGGCAGCGGCGACAAGGGCGGCAAGCAGGTCGCCGAAGGCCCCACGACCGCCACGAAGGCGCCCAGCGCCAAGCCCAGCAAGCCGGCCGACCCGAAGCCCAGCACCCCCGCCGCATCGGACAGCGCCATCGCGGCCGTGCCGAAGGACAAGGTGACGGTGAAGCTGTCCGCGGTCGACGACAAGAGCTGGATCTCCGCGAAGGCGCACAACGGAAAGCTGCTCTTCGACGGTGTGCTGGCCAAGGGCGAGTCCAAGACCTTCACGGACGCACAGCAGGTCGATCTGATCCTCGGGAACGCCGGAGCGATCCAGCTCTTCGTGAACGGCAAGGACGTCCACAACGACTTCCAGACCGGCCAGGTGGAGCGTCTCTCGTACACCAAGGGCGACCCCGAGGCGGGCTGATCACCCTCGCGCGACGGGTGTGGGCCGGGACAAAGTAGTCTTGAGCCCATGCCCGAACGCCGTACCGTCGCCCTTGTCACTCTTGGCTGCGCCCGTAACGAGGTGGACTCGGAGGAGCTCGCAGGCCGCTTGGCAGCGGACGGCTGGGACCTCGTCGAGGACGCCGCCGCTGCGGACGTGGCCGTCGTCAACACCTGTGGATTCGTCGAAGCCGCCAAGAAGGACTCCGTCGACGCCCTGCTCGAAGCCAACGATCTCAAGGAGCACGGCAGGACGCAGGCCGTCGTCGCCGTCGGCTGCATGGCCGAGCGGTACGGCAAGGATCTTGCCGAAGCGCTGCCCGAGGCCGACGGGATCCTCGGATTCGACGACTACGCCGACATCTCCGACCGCCTCCAGACCATCCTGAACGGCGGGATCCACGCCTCGCACACCCCGCGCGACCGCCGGAAGCTGCTGCCGATCAGCCCGGCCGAGCGCCAGGACACCGCCGGGGTGTCGCTTCCCGGCCATGCGCAGGACACTCCGCCCGAAGACCTTCCCGAGGGCGTCGCCCCGGTCTCCGGGCCGCGGGCTCCGCTGCGCCGCAGACTGGGCAACAGCCCCGTGGCCTCCGTGAAGCTGGCCTCCGGCTGCGACCGGCGGTGCTCCTTCTGCGCCATCCCGTCCTTCCGGGGCTCCTTCATCTCGCGGCGTCCTTCCGACGTGCTCGGGGAGACGCGCTGGCTGGCCGGCCAGGGGGTCAAGGAGGTCATGCTGGTCTCCGAGAACAACACCTCGTACGGCAAGGACCTCGGCGACATCCGGCTCCTGGAGACGCTGCTGCCCGAGCTCGCCGAGGTCGAGGGCATCGAGCGGATCCGGGTCAGCTATCTGCAGCCCGCCGAGATGCGGCCCGGGCTCATCGACGTCCTGACGTCGACGCCGAAGGTCGCCCCGTACTTCGATCTCTCCTTCCAGCACTCGGCGCCCGGCGTGCTCCGCGCGATGCGCCGCTTCGGGGACACCGACCGCTTCCTGGAACTGCTCGGCACGATCCGGAGCAAGGCGCCGCAGGCCGGCGCGCGCTCCAACTTCATCGTGGGCTTCCCCGGTGAGAGCGAGAGCGATCTGGCCGAGCTGGAGCGTTTCCTCACCGGCGCGCGGCTCGACGCCATCGGGGTCTTCGGGTACTCCGACGAGGACGGCACCGAGGCGGTCGGCTACGAGAACAAGCTGGACGCCGAGGTCATCGCCGAACGGCTCGAACACATCTCGCGGCTCGCCGAGGAGCTGACCGCGCAGCGGGCCGAGGAGCGCCTGGGAGAGACCCTCTCGGTGCTCGTGGAGTCCGTGGACGGCGAGGACGGCGCGGTGGGCCGGGCGGCGCACCAGGCGCCCGAGACGGACGGGCAGGTGGTCTTCACGGCAAGCGAGGGCCTGGTCCCCGGCCGTATGGTCGTGGCGAAGGTGGTCGGGACCGAAGGTGTCGACCTGGTGGCCGAATGTCTTGGTGAGGAGGCAGCCAGATGACCGGAGTCCCGGCATCCGCTACGGGCGGTACCGGTGCCAAGCCGGCGCCCGCCGGAAAGCTGGGCGCTGCGGTGGTCAATCAGGCCAGCCTCTGGAACGTCGCGAATCTGCTGACCATGGTGCGGCTCGTCCTCGTGCCGGGCTTCGTCCTGCTGCTGCTCCACGACGGTGGCTACGACCCGGTCTGGCGGGCCTGGGCCTGGGCCGCCTTCGCCGTCGCGATGATCACTGATGTCTTCGACGGCCATCTGGCGCGGACGTACAACCTGGTCACCGACTTCGGGAAGATCGCCGACCCCATCGCCGACAAGGCGATCATGGGGGCGGCGCTGATCTGCCTCTCGTACCTCGGTGACCTGCCCTGGTGGGTGACGGGCGTGATCCTCTTCCGGGAGCTCGGGATCACCCTGATGCGGTTCTGGGTGATCAGGCACGCAGTCATCCCCGCCAGCCGCGGCGGCAAGATCAAGACACTCGCGCAGGGCACGGCCGTCGGGATGTACGTCCTCGCCCTGACCGGGCCGCTGGCGACCATGCGGTTCTGGGTGATGGCGGTCGCCGTGGTGCTGACCGTGGTGACCGGGCTCGACTACGTACAGCAGGCCGTGACCGCGCGCCGCAAGGGGCTCGCCGCCGAGCGGGCCGCCCGGTGAGTTCGGCGGCCGCGGCCCGGGTACTGGACCTGCTGGCGGAACGGGGGGAGACCCTCGCCGTCGCCGAGTCGCTGACCGGCGGTCTGCTGGCCGCCGAGCTCACTTCCGTCCCGGGTGCCTCCCGGGTCTTCCGCGGGTCCGTCACGGCGTACGCGACGGCCCTCAAGCAGGATGTCCTCGGCGTCGACGGGGCTCTGCTGGCCGAGCGCGGTGCGGTGGATCCCGGGGTCGCCCGGCAGATGGCGGCCGGGGTGCGGCGGGTGCTCGGCGCGGACTGGGGGATGGCCACCACCGGGGTCGCCGGTCCTGACATGCAGGACGGGCAGCCCGTCGGGACGGTGTACGTCGCTGTTTCCGGACCGGGAGGGGCGGAGAATATGGCCCCATTGCGGTTGAACGGAGACCGGGCGGAAATCCGTAGAGAGAGCGTGCTGGGCGTTCTCGGACTGCTCTGCGATGAACTTCGCGCGAATGCGCGGACACAGGATACGGAAGAGAACGGGGGGAATTGATGTTTGCAGCCCTGAGTGAACACGACATCGCTCCCCGCACGGCCGCGGCGCAAGGCGGTACGGTGGGGCGTGAAGGATGCGGCTACGCGGTCCGAGGAGGGAGCCACCGATGATTCTGCTCCGTCGCCTGTTGGGAGACGTGCTGCGTCGGCAGCGCCAGCGCCAGGGCCGTACTCTGCGCGAAGTCTCCTCGTCCGCCCGAGTCTCTCTCGGTTATCTGTCCGAGGTGGAGCGGGGGCAGAAGGAGGCATCCTCCGAGCTGCTCTCCGCGATCTGCGACGCGCTTGACGTACGGATGTCCGAGCTCATGCGGGAAGTGAGTGACGAACTGTCGCTCGCGGAGCTGGCCGAGTCGGCAGCGTCGACTGAGCCCGTGCCTGTGCCGGTACGCTCGATGCTCAATTCCGTATCCGTGACGTCGGTCACGGGTGTTCCTACCGAGCGGGTGACGATCAAGGCGCCCGCCGAGGCCGTGAATGTAGTAGCGGCCTAGTACGAGCTTCCCGGCTCCGGCTGGTCCTCAGGGACCGGTCGGGGCCGCTTTTCTGTCTCGGGTGTCCGGTTTACGGATATTTGTGCCATGGTGGTGAAAACGTACGAACATATTGGGAGGCCTCGCATGTCTGGCGTGAAGAGTTCTCTGCCCGAAGCCGATCTGAAAGTGGTCGGAGACGCGCTCCAGGGTGCGCTCGCGGACCTGGTGGACCTGTCGCTGGTCGCCAAGCAGGTCCACTGGAATGTGGTGGGACCTCGCTTCCGCTCGATCCATCTCCAGCTCGACGAGGTGGTCGACACCGCCAGGCAGTACACGGACACGGTGGCCGAGCGGGCCTCCGCGATCGGTGTGACACCGGACGGCCGGGCCTCGACGGTGTCCAAGACGAGCGCCATCCGGGAGGTCCCCGAGGGCCGGATCAACGACGCGGACGCCGTACGGACGCTGGTGGCCGCGCTCGGGGCCGTCATTGCCCGGATGCGAGAGCGCATCGCCGCCACCGACGACCCCGACCCGGTGACACAGGACCTGCTCATCGGAGTCACCGCGGCCCTGGAGAAGCACGCCTGGATGTACCAGGCGGAGAACGCGTAACGGTGCGTATACGTGCCGGGCGGGCACTTCGTGCGCTCTCCCGCCGGGTGATGGGCCCCGGTCGGTGCCGCGGCCGGAAAGGGTTCCCGTGCGCCGCGCGCCGGTGCGCCTTTCCGGGGGCGGCACCGGCGTCAGCCGGAGGAGGCGGCCATGGTGCGGCGGTGGGTGCCGGCGGTGACGCTGGCTTTCATACTCGGCGGTCTGTGGTGGTGGGCCGTCCTGCGACTGGTGCTGGCGCCCGGTGAGTCCGGGCCGCTGGAAGGCGCAGTCGCGGCGGGGGGATGGGGGCTGAGCCTCCTGCCGGTGCATGTGGTCGCGCTTCCCGGCGGCCGCTCGGCGGCCCGGCGCCGTGCGCGTGCCCCGCGCTCCGCCGGAGTGCTGAGACGCCGGCCCGATGTGCGCCGGTCCGATGTGCGCCGGTCGGTGCTGCGCCGGACTACCAGGGCATGGCGACGCCGCCGTTCGGGCGCAGGATCTGACCCGTCGTGAAGGCGGCGGCGTCGGACGCGAGATGCAGTACGGCGTGCGCGATCTCCTCGGGCGCGCCCACCCGGCCCAGCGGCGACATCCGGGACATCAGTGCCGCGGTGTGCGCCTGGGCCTCGCTGTTGTTGTGCCGCTCGGTCATGGGTGTACGGATCCAGCCGGGGGCGACCGCGTTGACGCGGATCCCGTGGGGGCCCACCTCGGTCGCGAGGGTCTTGGTCAGCTGGAACACGGCCGCTTTCGTCACGCCGTAGCAGAGCAGCCCCGGTCCGCCGGTGTCCACGGCGCCCGATGCCATCGTGACGATGCTTCCCGCCGTGCCCGTCGCGATCATGCTGCGGGCCGCGGCCTGGCAGGCGTACAGCACGCCCTTGAAGTTGACGGCGAGGACGCGGTCCAGGTCCTCGTCCCGTGTCTCCAGGACCGGACTGCTGTGCATGATCCCCGCGACCGCCGCCAGGATGTCGAGCCGGCCCGAGGCCTTGGTCGCCGCGTCGACGGCTGCTTCCACGCCGCTGCGGTCGGAGACGTCCAAGGGATGGAGCTGCGCGGCGCCCCCCGCCGCGGTGATGGCCGCCACGGTATCGCGCAGTCCCGGTTCGTCGAGGTCCGCGCAGTGGACGGTGGCGCCTGCTTCCGCCAGAAGCACCGCGCTGGCGCGGCCGATGCCGCTCGCGGCGCCGGTGATGAACGCGGTGCGGCCGGTGAGGTCGTACGCCGTGACGGGCATGACGGGACCGTACGACCATATCTGACGAACCGTCAACCAGCAGGTGGGGGCGGAGGCTTCGCGGTGCTGGCGGGGTTGGTGGGCTTGGTGAGGTCGCCGGGCGGGGTGAGGTTGGTGGGTCCCGTCTGGCAGGTGGGGCACCAGTACGTCGGGCGCTGATGGCTGCCGTTGGCGTGACCGCTGTCCGTCCGGTCGGCCCGGCGTACGGAGGTACCGCAGCGAAGACAGGGGCGGGGCGCGCGTCCGTAGACGTACAGTCGCTGATTCGGCCGGCCCGTGGTGGAGCGGACGGGGCGGTCGCGGTTGGCCTCCAGGAGTTTCTTCGCGAGGGTCACCGCCCTTTCCGGCCGGGGGAGTTCGCCGATGGGAAGCCAGGGTGTGGCGCGCAGCAGAAAGCAGATCTCGGCCGCGAAGACATTGCCGATACCGGCGAGGTTGCGCTGGTCGAGAAGGGCTTCGATCAGCGGCCTGCCGGGGTCTGACAGCAGATTGGCGAGCGCGCCGGCCGGCTCCCAGTCCGGGCCGAGGAGGTCCGGGCCGAGGTGGCCGACGACCCTGTGCTCATCGGCGGTCCGCAGCAGTTCGAGTACGGGCAGGCGATAGCCGACCGCGGTGTGCCCGGCAGTTCCGACGACGGCGCGGATCTCGTACGAGGGGCCGCCGCGCCAGCGCTCGCCCGGGGCGTAGACCTTCCAGGCGCCTTCCATCCGCAGATGGCTGTGCAGGGTGAGGCCGCCCTCGACGCGCATCAGCAGATGTTTGCCGCGCGGAGTGACGTCGAGGACGGTACGCCCGGTGAGGTCAGCGGTGGCGAACCGGGGAACCCGCAGGTCGAACCGGGTGAGAGCGCGGTCGGCCAGCACCGAGTGCAGCCGCCGGGCGGCCTGGTGGACGCTGTCTCCTTCGGGCATGTCTCCATGATGCGGGCTTCGCGCGCGGGGTGAGGTCTGCGGCTGCTGCGGGGGGCGGCCGCACCGGGAGTGGCCGCGTCGTGCGGTGGTCGTGTCGTGGAGCGGTCGCTCCGTGGTCGTGCGGGCTGGTGCCTCTGGGGCACCAGCGCCCGGGGGCATCAGCCGCAGACACACCCCGGCACCCCTCAGCCGGTCCTCGGGTGCCGGACCCTGGCGGGTGGGGCGGGCGCGGCCTCCTGGGGCGGTGTGGAATTCCCCGGCACCGCAGATGTTCGTTTGCCCCGGCCGGAGCACCGGAACGCTGTTCCGCATTGTTGTCGGCCGGGCGTTCCGTTCGGTTGTCCCCGTGGCGCGATTCAGGCCCGCAGCCGCAGCCCCCGCGGGGTGGCGACGAAACCGGCTGCCTCCAGGGTCCGGCCCAGGTCGGATGTGAGGGCGGCCGCGCCGTTGGTGCGCTCCACGGTCACGGTGCCGAGCGCCCCCGAAGCCGCCGCGGCGGCGAGCGCCTGTCCGGCGGCCAGCAGTGCCGGATGGTCGGGCTCGGAGGGCCAGGCCAGCAGACTCTTGCCGCCGCGCTCCATGTAGAGGATCAGCTCTCCGTCCACCAGGACGACCAGCGCGCCCGCCTTGCGGCCCGGCTTGTGGCCCACCCCGCCCGGGGACTCCGGCCAGGGCAGCGCCGCTCCGTACGCGTTGGCCGGATCCGCAGCGGCCAGCACCAGCGCCCGGCCCGGTGCGCCCGCGTCCGTACGGTCGCGTGCGGTGGCCGCCGCACGCAGCCGGTCGACCGCGCCGTCCATCGCGAACTGTGCCGCTCCCAGGCCCTCCACGACATAGCCCCGCCGTGCCTGACCGCTGTCCTCGAACGCGGAGAGGATGCGGTAGACCGCGGAGAAGCCGCCCTCGACCCCCTCGGCCGATACCGCGCCGCGGGTGACGACACCGTGCCGGTCCAGGAGGGTGCGGGCCAGGGCGTGTCCGCGGCGCGTCGCGTCCGGCTCGGCGGCGGGGAGCACGGACCACCGGCCCGCCACCGTCGGCGGGCCGGTCCGAGACGCGGGGCGCGCTGCCGCGGTGAGTGCGCCGTACCGCCCGCGTGGGACCGTCCGGCGGGCGCGGTGGGCGGTGGAGCCGGCCGTCCGGCCCGAGCCGAGCAGGGAGCGGAGAGGGGCGAGCGTGTCGTTGGTCAGCCGCCCCGACCAGGCCAGGTCCCAGATGGCGTCGGCCAGTTGGGGATCGGTGCAGTCTGGGTGGGTGGTGGCGCGGATGTGGTCCTTGAGCTGGCGGAAGAAGAGCCCGTAGCCGGGGGCGAGGGCCTGGAGCACGGACTCGTGCAGTGCGCTCAGTTCCAGTGGGTGCGGCGGCGGGACGAGCAGCGGTGCGCTGTCCGCCAGGAAGAGGGAGATCCAGCCGTCCTTGCCCGGGAGCGCGCCCGCCCCGGCCCAGACGACCTCACCCGTGGTGGTGAGTTCGTCCAGGAGAGCCGGGGTGTAACCGGACACCCGCGACGGCAGGATCAGCTTCTCCAGCGCGGAGGCGGGGACGGGCGCCCCTTGCAGCTGCTCGACGGCGCGCGCCAGACCGTCGATACCTCGCAGACTGCCCGCGCCGAGGTGCTGCCACTGCGGCAGGAACGACGCGAGCGCCTCGGGCGGTACTGGTTCGAGCTCCTCGCGCAGGGCCGCGAGGGAGCGGCGGCGGAGTCTGCGCAGCACCGTGGCGTCGCACCATTCCTGGCCGATGCCGGACGGGTGGAACTCGCCCTGGACGACCCGGCCCGCCGCGGCGAGCCGTTGCAGCGCGCCGTCGGTGACCGCGCTGCCCAGACCGAAGCGCGCCGCTGCCGTCGATGAGGTGAACGGGCCGTGTGTACGGGCGAAGCGGGAGAGCAGGTCGCCGAGCGGATCCTTGACCGGCTCGGTGAAGGCCTCGGGCACACCCACCGGGAGCGCGGTGCCCAGCGCGTCGCGCAGTCTTCCCGCGTCCTCGATCGCCGCCCAGTGGTCGGTGCCCGCGATACGGACCCGGATGGCCCGGCGGGCGGCGGCGAGGTCCGGCGCCCACTGCGGCTCGGCCCCGCGCTCGGCCAGTTCGGCGTCGGTCAGCGGGCCGAGCAGCCGCAGCCGGTCCGCGACCCCCTCGGCGTCCTTGATCCGCCGGTCCTCCGTCAGCCACTGGAGTTCGCTCTCCAGCTCGTCCAGCACGTCGGCGTCGAGCAGTTCACGCAGTTCGGCCCGGCCGAGCAGCTCGGCAAGCAGCCGGGAGTCCAGCGAGAGGGCCGCCGCCCGGCGCTCGGCGAGCGGTGAGTCACCCTCGTACAGGAACTGGGCGACATAGCCGAAGAGAAGTGAGCGGGCGAACGGTGAGGGCTCGGCCGTGGTGACTTCGACGAGCCGCACGCGGCGGGACTCGATGTCGCCCATCAGCTCGGTGAGCCCCGGTACGTCGAACACGTCCTGGAGGCATTCACGGACGGCTTCGAGGACGATGGGGAACGAGCCGAACTCACTTGCCACCTGGAGGAGCTGGGAGGCCCGCTGCCGCTGCTGCCACAGCGGAGTCCGCTTGCCGGGGCTGCGGCGCGGCAGGAGGAGGGCACGGGCGGCGCACTCGCGGAAACGGGAGGCGAAGAGGGCCGAGCTGCCGACCTGGTCGGTGACGATCTGGTTGATCTCGCCCTTGTCGAAGGCCACATCGGCCGCCCCGAGCGGGGCCTGTTCGGTGTCGTACTCGACGCCCGGGGCGGCCGGATCGGCGTCCAGCAGGTCGAGGCCCATCAGATCCGCGTCGGGAAGCCGCAGCACGATCCCGTCGTCGGCGTGCATGACCTGGGCGTCCATCCCGTACCGCTCGGAGAGCTTGGCGCCCAGCGCGAGCGCCCAGGGGGCGTGCACCTGCGCGCCGAACGGGGAGTGGACGACCACCCGCCAGTCGCCCAGCTCGTCGCGGAACCGCTCGACGACGATGGTCCGGTCGTCCGGCACGTGGCCGCAGGCGCGGCGCTGTTCGTCCAGGTAGGACAGGACGTTGTCGGCGGCCCAGGCGTCGAGCCCGGCGGCGAGCAGCCGCAGCCGGGCGTCGTCCGGCGCCAGACCGCCCACCTCGCGGAGGAACGCGCCCACGGCACGGCCCAGTTCGAGTGGGCGGCCGAGCTGGTCGCCCTTCCAGAACGGCAGCCTGCCCGGCACCCCGGGGGCCGGGGTGACCAGCACCCGGTCGCGGGTGATGTCCTCGATGCGCCAGGAGGTGGTGCCCAGGGTGAAGACGTCGCCCACTCTGGACTCGTAGACCATCTCCTCGTCCAGTTCACCGACTCGCCCGCCGCCCTTCTTGGGGTCGGCCCCGGCGAGGAAGACTCCGAAGAGGCCGCGGTCGGGGATGGTGCCGCCGGAGGTGACAGCCAGGCGCTGTGCCCCGGGGCGGCCCGTGACCGTACCGGCGATCCGGTCCCACACCACGCGCGGGCGCAGCTCCGCGAAGGCGTCCGAAGGATAGCGTCCGGCGAGCATGTCCAGGACGGCTGTGAATGCGGACTCGGGAAGCGCGGCGAACGGCGCCGCACGGCGCACCACCGCCAGCAGGTCGTCGGCCTGCCAGCTGTCGAGAGCCACCATGGCGACCAGTTGCTGAGCCAGCACGTCCAGCGGGTTCGACGGGATCCGCAGCGCCTCGATCGAACCGGTCCGCATCCGCTCGGTCACCACGGCGGCCTGCACCAGGTCCCCCCGGTACTTGGGGAAGACGACACCGGTGGAGACGGCGCCCACCTGGTGCCCCGCGCGCCCCACCCGCTGGAGACCGGAGGCCACCGACGGAGGTGACTCGACCTGGATGACCAGATCGACCGCACCCATGTCGATCCCCAGCTCAAGACTGGAGGTGGCCACGACGGCGGGCAGCCGGCCGGCCTTCAGATCCTCCTCGACCTGGGCCCGCTGTTCCTTGGACACCGAGCCGTGATGGGCGCGGGCCAGCAGCGGCGGCGCACCCTTGGCGGCGCCCGACTCGGCCATCACCTCGGCGGGGGAGTGGGCCTCCGGCATGACCTCCCCGGTGGCCCGCTCGTACGCGATCTCGTTGAGCCTGTTGCACAGGCGCTCCGCCAGGCGGCGGGAGTTGGCGAAGACGATCGTCGAGCGGTGTGCCTGCACCAGGTCCGCGATGCGCTCTTCGACATGTGGCCAGATGGAGGGCTTCTCGGCCTTGTCGGGGTCCGTGTCGGAGGCCGGGGAACCGCCCAGCTCACCGAGGTCCTCCACGGGGACGACCACCGAGAGGTCGAATTCCTTGCCGGAGGGCGGCTGCACGGTCTCGGCCTTGCGCTGCGGCGAGAGATAGCGGGCGATCTCGTCCACCGGCCTGACCGTCGCGGACAGACCGATACGGCGGGCCGGGCGCGGCAGCAGCTCGTCCAACCGCTCCAGGGACACGGCGAGATGGGCACCCCGCTTCGTCCCGGCCACCGCGTGGACCTCGTCCAGAATCACCGTCTCGACGCCCGCCAGCGCGTCCCGCGCGGACGAGGTGAGCATGAGGAACAGCGACTCCGGGGTGGTGATCAGGATGTCCGGCGGCCGGAGCGCCATCGACCGCCGCTCGGCGGCTGGGGTGTCGCCCGATCGGATACCGACCCGCAGATCGGGCTCCGGCAGCCCCAGCCGCACGGACTCCTGGCGGATGCCGGTGAGCGGGCTGCGGAGATTGCGCTCGACGTCCACGGCGAGCGCCTTGAGCGGGGAGACGTACAGGACCCGGCAGCGCTTCCTGGCATCGGCGGGCGGTGGCGCCGACGCCAGCTGGTCGAGGGCGGCCAGGAACGCGGCGAGCGTCTTGCCGGAGCCGGTCGGGGCCACGACCAGCACATCGGACCCGGCACCGATCGCCCGCCACGCACCCTCCTGGGCGGGGGTGGGCGCGGTGAAGGCCCCCGTGAACCAGCCACGGGTCGCGGGGGAGAAGGAATCGAGCGCTGACCTCACCATGTCCCCATCGTGCACCCCGCCACTGACAACCGCCCGGACCTGGGGAAACAATGGAGGCATGGGAACGGGTGTACCGGACGGCGAGGAGCGTGCACGGCACTGGCGGCTCGACGGGCTGCCGGGGGTGGACCTGCTGCATGCCCGCTACATCCGCAAGTCCTTCGCCCGGCACACGCACGAGACGTTCGTCATCGCCGCGATCACGCACGGCGTCGAGGCGTTCCGCTACCGCGACCAGCTGGTCAGGGCAGGAGAGGGGGAGCTCGCCCTCGTCAACCCCGACACCGCGCACACCGGGTTCGCGGGCGTGCCCGAGGGCTGGGTCTACCGCACCCTCTACCCGCCCGCCGAACTGATAGCCGAGGTCGCCGCCGACATCAGCACCCTGAGCGGTCCGGTCGCTTTCACCTCACCTGTCGTCGATGATCCACAGGCCGCGCGGTTCGTCGTCGGAGTTCACCACGCGGCCGAGCAGGGCAACGCGCTGGCCGCCGGCAGCCTGCTGCGGCTCGCCGTCGCCCGGCTGCTGCGCACCCACGGGGGCCGGCTCCCCGAGCGTCCGCTCCGCACGGCCGGCACCGAGAACGCGGCCCGCGCGCGGGCCGCGCTGGAGGAGCGGATGGTGCGCCCGCCGTCCCTGGACCGGCTCGCCGCCGACCTGGGCACCAGCCCCTTCGCCCTGCTGCGCGCCTTCCGGGCGGAGTACGGCATGCCGCCGCACACCTGGCTCACCGACGCACGCGTGCGCCGGGCCAGGCACCTCCTGGATGCGGGTACGACACCCGCGGAGACGGCTGCCGCCGTCGGATTCACCGACCAACCGCATCTCAACCGTCATTTCACCCGGATCGTCGGGGTGCCACCGGGCGCGTACCAGCGGGAGCGCGCAAGAACGTACAAGACCGGGCCCGGCCGTACCTCGTAGCGTCCGCCGGGTGACAAGGGAACAGACAGCACTCACGCACGCCGGCGCAGGAACGGAACCGGAACCGAGACCGGACTCGGCCGTCATCAGGGACGGGCTGGGCGTCGGTGTCGCGGTAGGGCTCTCCGGGGTCGCCTTCGGCGTGACCTCGGCCGGCTCCGGTCTCAGCCTTCTGCAGACCTGTCTCCTCAGCCTGCTGGTCTTCACCGGCGCCTCGCAGTTCACGCTGGTCGCCGCGCTGGCGGCGGGAGGCAGCCCGTTCGCCGCCGCCGCGGGCGCCTTCTTCCTGGGGGTCCGCAACACCTTCTACGGTCTGCGGCTCTCCCAGTTGCTGGCTCTGCCGCGCGCGATACGTCCCTTCGCCGCCCACTGGGTGATAGACGAGACGACGGCCGTCACCCTCGCCCAGCCCACCCGGCGTGCCGCCCGGATCGGATTCACCACCACGGGCCTGACGCTCTATGTGCTGTGGAACCTCACCACGCTGCTCGGCGCGCTGGGTGCGGAGGCGCTCGGCGACACCGCCGCATGGGGCCTCGACGCGGCCGCACCCGCGGTCTTCCTGGCACTCCTCGCCCCCATGCTGCGGACGACGACGGAGCGGGCGGTCGCCGGGCTCGCGGTCGTCCTGGGGCTCGGACTGCTGCCGGTGCTGCCCGGCGGGGTGCCGGTACTGATCGCCGCGCTCGCGGCACCGGCCGTGCTGCTCTTCGAGGGGCGGGCCGGCGGACGTAGGACCGGGGCGGAGAAGAGAGACCGTTACGGCCGGGAAGACCAGAGAGACCAGAGAGACCAGGCGAACCAGACAGACCACGAACGGGCAGACCACGAACAGGCAGAGAAGAAGGGGCAGGAGCGTTGAGCGTCTGGATCGCGATCGGGGCTACGGCCGTCGGCTGTTACCTCGTCAAACTGCTCGGTCTGCTGGTCCCCGCAGGGATGCTTGAGCGGCCGGTCGTCAAGCGGCTGTCCCTGCTGCTCCCGGTCGCGTTGCTGGCGGCCCTCACCGCCCAGCAGACCTTCGGGAGCGGGCCCCACCTCTCGCTGGACGCGCGAAGCGCAGGGGTCGCGGCGGCGGCGCTCGCACTGGCGCTGCGCGCCCCCTTCCTCGTGGTCGTCGGGGCTGCCGTGGCGGTCACCGCCGGGGTCCGTGCCCTGGGCTGAACCCGGTGCGCCGGACAGCCGCCTTCCCTCCCGTACCGCTGCGTGCCGGGCGGCCCGGTCAGGCGACGGCCCGGTCAGGCGACGGCGCGGCCGTGGGCCCGCAGCGTCAGCAGCGCCTGGACCGTCACCATGGGCCGCGCCTCGATCTGCGGACCCGGTGCCCAGGAGTGCCAGTTGACCGGCCAGCCGCCGTCCTCGTGCTGCTCTCCCGCCAGATGGTCCAGCGAACGGGCCATCTCCTCGTCGGTGAACCAGCCGCGCGCCAGCGAACCGGGCACCCGCGCGTAGTCGTACGGAAAGTGTTGTTCCCCCGGCGCGTACCCCGGCGCGACCGGGTACGACGCGCGGTCCTCCGGGTCCAGCACGGCCAGCCGCTGCTCACGGACCTGCCGGCCCAGCCGGTCCGCCGCCGCCTCGGCCCGCGAACGGTCGGGGACGCCGTCCAGGAAGGCGACCGCCGCCTGGATCTCGTACGGATGGGAGTGCTCAAGGGCGTCGACCGCCTCCCAGCAGAAGTCGGTCGCCCGGAAGAGCCAGGCGTGCCAGACCTCGTTGCGGTGCAGTACGCCCACCACGGGCCCGGTGGCCAGCAGCTCGCTCGGCGGGTCGTCGACGACCGGGATGAACGGCGCCGACGGGTAGCCGCGCTGCGAGGGGTGGACCGCGGGCAGTGCGCCGTCTCTGGTGGACACCTCGGTCAGATACCGGCACACCCGCTCCACCCGCATCCCGCCGCAGCGCCCCACGGAGTCGAGTACGTGCAGGGCGTGCGCCGTGTGCAGCGGCTGGCTCACCGGTCCGCGCAGATCGGGTTCGAGCCCGTGTCCGTACCCGCCGTCCTCGTTGAGATGGGCGGCGAGCGCGGCCTCCACCGCGTCGGCGCGTCCGTCGAGGAAGTGGTACGCGAACCGCCGCTGTTCCAGCACCCGGGCCGTCAGCCAGATGAAGTGCTCGGCACGTGCGAGAGGAGATGCTCCGGTTCCAGCCATGCTCCGAAGGTAGAGCGGAAAAAGCTCAGGGCAAGGGTGACGGGCGAGGCTGCACTCTCAGGGGCTGGATACTGAAGTCATGCGGTTGACGATTTTCTGGGAGCGGATGGCGGAGCACTTCGGCGAGGGGTACGCCGATTCGTTCGCACGCGACCACGTGATGGCGGAGCTGGGCGGCCGTACGGTGCACGAGGCACTGGCCGCAGGCTGGGAGACGAAGGACGTCTGGCGGGGCGTCTGCGCGGCGGCGGGCATCCCCGCGGACCGGCGCTGAGCGCTGCCGGGTCCCGGGGCGTGCGGCCGGATGTCACACCGGTACGCGAGACTGGGTCTGTGCTGCCGACCGCCCCTGCCACCGACCGATGACCGATGAGACTGCCGAGGACCAGATGACCCCGGACGAGACCGCCGCCGACCGGACGACCGCGGGCGGGACGACCACGGACCGGACCCCGGGCGCCGTGCCGGCGCCTCCCGCCGCCGGGTCCGGCGCGCCGGCGGGCCGGGCGGCGATGCCCCGCTGGCTGCCGAAGGCGATGGTGCTCGCTCTGGCCCTCGTCGCCTGCTTCCAGCTGGGCAGCTGGGCGTTCTACCAGCTCATCGGGTTGCTGACGAATATCCTCATCGCGTTCTTCCTTGCTCTGGCGATCGAGCCGGCGGTGGGACGCATGGCGGCCCGCGGCATGCGCCGCGGCCTCGCCACCTTCCTTGTCTTCTTCGCGGTGGCGCTCGCGGCGGCCGGATTCGTCTTCCTGCTCGGCTCGATGCTGGCCGGACAGATCGTGGAGATGGTCGAGGAGTTCCCCAGGTACCTGGACGTGGTGATCAACTGGATCAACCACACCTTCCACAGTGAGCTGTCCCGGGTGCAGGTCCAGGACAGCGTGCTGCACTCGGACTGGCTGCAGAAGTACGTCCAGAACAGCGCGAGCGGTGTGCTCGACGTGTCGACCACCGTGCTGGGCGGCCTCTTCCGGCTCCTGACGATCTTCCTGTTCGCCTTCTACTTCGCGGCCGACGGCCCGCGGCTGCGGCGCGCGCTGTGCTCCGTACTGCCGCCGTCGAAGCAGACCGAGGTGCTGCGGGCCTGGGAGATCGCGGTCGACAAGACCGGTGGCTACCTCTACTCGCGGGGTGTGATGGCGCTGATCTCCGGCGTCGCGCACTACATCCTGCTGGTCGTGCTGAATGTGCCGTACGCCCCCGCGCTCGCGGTGTGGGTCGGCCTCGTCTCCCAGTTCATCCCGACCATCGGCACCTATCTGGCGGGCGCGCTGCCCATGCTGCTCGCCTTCACGGTGAACCCCTGGTACGCGCTGTGGGTGCTGGTCTTCGTGGTCGTCTACCAGCAGTTCGAGAACTACGGGCTCCAGCCGAAGCTCACGGCGAAGGCCGTCGACATCCACCCCGCGGTGGCCTTCGGCTCGGTCATCGCGGGGACCGCGCTGCTGGGGGCGGTCGGTGCGCTCATCGCCATTCCGGCGGTGGCGACGCTCCAGGCCTTCCTGGGTGCCTATGTGAAGCGGTACGACGTGACGGACGATCCGCGCGTCCACGGCAGGCGCGGACTCCGTGACGTACGGGGGCTGCGGGACGCGGCCGCGGTACCCGCGCGGCTCAGGGGTTCCCTCCGGGGGCGGGTCCCGCGACCGGGGAACGGAGCCGAGGACACCGATGTGACCTAGCACTTCAGCTGGCCGGTTGAGCATCACAGCTGGCCCCGTCATGTCCTCTTGCGTGAATACCTTCGACTGCCGTCGAGAAAGACGGTGGGCGGAGACGCCGGGGCCCTGAGCGCCCGACCGTTCCGTGCCGGTCCCGCCCGGGACGCGAGGTGCCATCGTGTACCAGGCGACGGCCGGGAGCCCGTACGAGGCGGCCCTGGCCCGGCTCTGCGACGCGTCCGGCGGGTGCTGATGACCCGTGCAGTGGGGCCCGCGACCCGGGCCCGGCCGACCGTTCGGGGCCAACAGCGCTCAGTCACGACCGGCGGGCTGAACACCCGTGTGTGCGCTTGACAGTGAAATCGAACAGCCGTTCTTATGGGGTTCTGGCCCGGTACTCGGACGAGTTGTCGTCCGAGTTGTCCACCGAGTTGTCCACAGGCGGGACGGGCTTCGGGGCCCATTGTCAGTGGCAGGGGTTAGCGTCATTGACGTGAAGCGATCGACTCAAGCAAATCGGGTGGAACCCATGGCAGCAGGTAACGACCGCGAGAAGGCGCTGGACGCCGCTCTCGCCCAGATTGAACGGCAATTCGGCAAGGGCGCGGTGATGCGCCTGGGCGAGCGGCCCAATGAGCCCATCGAGGTCATCCCCACCGGGTCGACCGCCCTCGACGTCGCGCTCGGTGTCGGCGGTCTGCCGCGCGGCCGGGTGGTCGAGGTGTACGGCCCGGAGTCCTCCGGCAAGACGACGCTGACGCTGCACGCGGTGGCGAACGCGCAGCGGCTCGGCGGCCAGGTGGCCTTCATCGACGCCGAGCACGCTCTCGACCCCGAGTACGCGAGGAAGCTCGGCGTCGACATCGACAACCTCATCCTGTCCCAGCCGGACAACGGCGAGCAGGCGCTGGAAATCGTCGACATGCTGATCCGCTCGGGCGCGCTCGACCTGGTCGTCATCGACTCCGTCGCGGCTCTGGTGCCGCGTGCGGAGATCGAGGGCGAGATGGGCGACTCGCACGTGGGTCTGCAGGCCCGGCTGATGAGCCAGGCGCTCCGCAAGATCACCGGTGCGATGAACCAGTCCAAGACCACCGCGATCTTCATCAACCAGCTCCGCGAGAAGATCGGTGTCATGTTCGGCTCCCCGGAGACGACCACCGGTGGCCGGGCGCTGAAGTTCTACGCGTCGGTACGGCTGGACATCCGCCGGATCGAGACGCTGAAGGACGGCACCGACGCGGTTGGTAACCGCACCCGGGTGAAGGTCGTCAAGAACAAGGTCGCGCCGCCCTTCAAGCAGGCCGAGTTCGACATCCTCTACGGCCAGGGCATCAGTCGCGAGGGCGGCCTGATCGACATGGGCGTGGAGAACGGCTTCGTGCGCAAGGCGGGAGCCTGGTACACGTACGAGGGCGACCAGCTCGGGCAGGGCAAGGAGAACGCCCGGAACTTCCTGAAGGACAACCCCGATCTGGCCAACGAGATCGAGAAGAAGATCCTGGAGAAGCTGGGCATCGGTGTCAGGCGGGAGGCCGAGCTCGGCGCCGAGCCGGGGGCGGACGCCGCAGCCGCCGTCGTGGCCGACGAGGCAGCGAAGACGGTTCCCGCTCCGGCCGGCGGCAAGGCCAAGACGGCCAAGACCGCCGCGGCCAAGAGCTGACCCGTGGTCCGGAGAACCGAATGGCCGGAAGCCACGGACTCCGGGGGCGACGACGGACATGGGGGCAGCGGGCAAGGGGACAGCAGCTACGGGGAGAGCGGATACGGGAACGGAGAAGCGGGACCGCGGCGGCAGCGGTCCCGGCAGAAGCGGTCCCAGGATCAGGGTCCGCAGAAGCCTCAGGATCCGGCGGAGCAGGCGCGGGCCATCTGCCTGCGTCTGCTCACCGGGACCGCACGCACCCGTAAGCAACTGGCCGAAGCACTGCAGAAGCGGGACATCCCCGACGAGGTCTCCGAGGAGGTGCTGTCCCGCTTCGAAGAGGTCGGGCTCATCGACGACGCGGCTTTCGCGGATGCCTGGGTGGAGTCCCGCCACCGTGGGCGGGGGCTTGCCAGACGGGCGCTCGCGCGGGAGCTCCGTACCAAGGGCGTGGACTCCGCGCTGGTCGAGGAGGCCGTCGGACAGCTGGACTCCGAGCAGGAGGAGGAGACCGCACGGGAGCTGGTCGCCCGCAGGCTCCGCTCGACGCGGGGGCTGGACCGCGACAAACGGCTGCGCCGCCTTGCGGGCATGCTCGCCCGCAAGGGATACCCGGAGGGCATGGCCGTGCGGGTGGTGCGGCAGGCGCTGGAGGCGGAGGGGGAGGACGACCTGGCGGACCTGGAGCATGACGAGTTCCAGGGCGGGGGGTTCTAGATGGCCCGGTTCCGGAGTGGAGGGGTCTGGATAGGCCGGTTCCAGGGTGGGGGTTCGGATCGGCCGGGCGCAGGGGGAAAGCATTCGACGGAGACGGGTGGCCGGGCGACGGCTCCCGCCGCCGCCCGGACGGCTCAGGGCGCGTCGACCGGGAGCCCTGCCGCGCGCCAGGCCTGGAAGCCGCCGATGAGGTCGGTCGCCCGGTACAGGCCCAGCTGTCGCAAGGACGCCGCGGCGAGGGACGACGCGTAGCCCTCATTGCAGATGACCACGGTCCGCAGGCCGTGGCCGGTGGCCTCCGGGGCACGGTGGCTGCCCTGCGGATCGAGCCGCCACTCCAGCTCGTTGCGCTCGACGACCAGCGCCCCGGGGATCAGCCCGTCACGCTCCCGCAGCTCCGCGTACCGGATGTCCACCAGCAGCGCCCCCTTTGCCGCGGCGTCGAAAGCGTCCCGGGGCCCGATCCGGTCGAGCCCCGACCGGACCTTCTCCAACAGCTCGTCCACGGAGACCGGCTGGGACACGGGGAGCTGCTCGGGCGCGGGGTCCGGCTCGTTCACTCCCACTCCCCGGGTCGCTCGACCTGCTCCAGGCGGAGCAGGGGGCCGGTGCGGCTGTAGCGGCGCATCAGCGGCAGCGGTGGATAGTAGACATGCACCGAGACGGCGTGGTCGGCGGCCGATTCATTGAGCACCTGGTGGACGTGGTGGGAGCCGAAGGCCCGTCCGTCGCCCGCCGTCAGCTGCCGGGTGCGGTCGACCCCGTCGGCAAGTTCGAGGGTCTTCCACCCTTCGGTGGGCAGTCGCGCGGCCAGCGAGTCCTCCGTGAGGACGCCGGTCGCTGTGGCGAACGCGCCCTGGGAGCCGCCGTGGTCGTGCCAGCCGGTACCGGTGCCCGGCGGCCAGCCGATCAGCCAGGCCTCGCTGCCGCCCGGACCGTCCAGCCGGATCCAGGTGCGGCCCTCGGGGTCGAGCGGGAGAGAGCGGATGAGTTCGGAGTCGGCGGCGGTGCGGCGTACGAAGTCGAGGAGCCGGCTCGCTGTGGGCGCCGTGGAGCGCACGGTCGCCGGGGCAGACAGGGGTGCGGAGAGAGACATGATGACCGTCCGGAATGGTTCGCGAGGACGTGCGGCGCGGCAGCCCGGAACAGCGCGGGGCGGCGCAGGCACGAAGGGAAAGGGCGAATCAGCGGGACGGGGGACACATGCAGCCCGCATAGCGGACGAGGTCCATATGGACCCTCCGCCACAGGCGCACATCGGTGTCGGTCACGCTCCGCAGTACACCATGTGCGCCCACGTCGGTCAATTGACGTCCGCGGTGCTCTCCTCCGGGACGGCCGTCGCCGCCCCGCCCCGCGCGGCGTCGGCCGCTTCGTACAGTTCGGCGGGGCGCACCCCGTTGAAGGCCGCCACCAGATGTCCGTCGGGACGCACCAGCAGGACCGTGTGCGCCGAAGCGCCGGGATAGGTCTCGGCCACCAGGAGTTCGCCCCTGACCGGGAGCGCGCTCACCGCGGCGGCCAGCCTCGGCATCACACCCGCCTTCACCCAGTGCCGCCGGTCCCACACCCCCGTACCCGGCGCGATCAGCACGACCAGCAGCCGCCCGCGCCCGAGCCGTTCGCGCAGGCGTACGGCAGTGCCGTCCGGCGCCGTGACCCGTACGTCGGCGACCGGAGCGCCGGCCCCCGTCCCCACCGCGGTCTGCGAGGGGGTGCGGGGCGGCGCCAGGGGCGAGTGGGCGTACACCGGGGGCGCGCCCAGCGCACCGCTGCCCAGATGTCCGTCCGCGAGGAGGGCGTCGTGCCCGCGCGCCCGCCCTGGCAGATACGCCCGCAGCCCTCCGCCGCCGCGCAGTATCGGCAGGGACTGGTCAGCGGCGCGCAGCCGGGCGGCGACAGCCGTACGCCGCTCCGTCTGGTAGCTGTCGAGCAGCGGATCGGAGGCCCCGTGGTGCCAGGCCTGTGCCAGTTTCCAGGCGAGGTTGTCGGCGTCCCGCAGCCCCTCGTCCAGCTCCTGGGTGCCGAGTGCGCCCAGCAGATGCGCGGCGTCCCCGGCGAGGAAGGCCCGGCCCACCCGCCAGCGCCTGGCCAGCCGGTGGTGGAGGGTGTAGACGCCGGTGTCGATCAGTTCGTACGGGGGTGTCTCGCCGCCGCACCAGCCCGCGAGGGCGGCCCGGACCCGTGCCACCAGCGCCTCGGGGGTGACCAGTTCGGCACGCGGGGGCAGCAGCCAGTCGATCCGCCAGACGTCGTCCGGCAGCGGACGGGCCGTCACCTCTTCTCCGCCGGTCCGCCACGGTGGCAGCCGGTGCAGCAACGCCTCGCCGGGCCAGGGCAGTTCGGCGCGCAGTGCGGCCACCGCGTGCCGTTCCACCGCCGTACGGCCGGGGAACCGGATGCCCAGCAGTTTGCGGACGGTGGACCGGGCTCCGTCGCAGCCGACCAGATGGCTGCCGCGCCACCAGGTGCCCTGCGGGCCTGCCGTGTGCACGGTGACGCCGTTGCGGTCCTGTTCGACGGTGTCCACCCGGCTGCCGGTGACGAGCTTCACCTGTTCCCGGGTCGCCACCGCGGCCCGCAGGGCACGGGTCAGCACGTGCTGGGGGAGATGCACCGGCGAGAGCTCTCCCGGGCCGGGCCCGCCAGACCTCTCGGCCAGGTCCGGCCCATCGAAGCCATTGGCCTCACCGCCCCCACCGGCCTGACCGGCGCCATCCGCTCCGTCGGCCTCCTCGGACCCGGGAAACCCGTACGGGCCGGATGAGCCGGATGGGGTGGCAGGGTCCGGAAGGCCGTCGGGCCCGCCCCGCGCGCCGCTCGCGCCGGGGGCGCCCATTCCACGGCCGCCGGGCCCCCCGGCGAGCCCCCGGCCGCTGTGCTCGACGAATCCGGCGGCCCCCCACCCCGGCTCGTCGAAAACGATCCGTTGCATCTGTTGGCTCCGCCTGATGGACCGCCAGGCGGCCCAGCGCGCGGTCTCGCCCGGTGAGGTCGTACAGCCGAGCCGGCCCAGGAAGTCAGCGGTGTCCGGGCGCAGTACGACCGTGCGGGCGGGGCGCGGTCCGTCCTCGCCGGTTCCCTCGTCCAGGACGACGGATGGCACATCCTGCGCGGCGAGCGCGAGGGCCAGCGCCAGCCCGACCGGGCCCGCGCCGACGATGATCACCGGGTCCACGGTGCGGCTCCTCGAACCCGTGCGGAGAAGTGACTGATGGCAGGTAGAGCCCGGTGCGCGATCACAGAACGTATGCAACCCACTGCGCGTGCTTGCGTCAAGTGACGGCGGGATGCGGCGGAGCCACTGTCACCCGCCGAGCTGCGGAAAGCGGCGGAGACGGGCGGACGGCGGGCAGCCTGAGCCGCTGCCCGCCGTCGGTGCCCGGAACAGGTCCGTGGCTGCAATGCTTCCGTGCCGTGAACGCGTGCGCACCCAGCACGTCCTGACGTGGGTTCACCTCACCCGCGTCGTTCTGCACATCCCGTGGTCTCCGCCGCCCGATGTGCGGAGCGGCGGAGACCACGGGATGTGCTCAGACCCCGGCCGGGCTGCCCCCGACCGCGTCGGACGCGCCCTGCACCTCGGGGGGTACGGCCGCGGGGCCCACGGAGATCCCCGTCTTCGTCCGGCGGCCGCGCTTCTCGATCCAGGTGGCGAGCGCCGACAGGAGCAGGCACATCGCCAGGTAGATGGCGCCGATGACGACGATCGTCGAGACGTACGGGTACTGCCCGTTGACCGGCGTGTTGCTGGCGATCAGCCGTGCGGTCGCCAGCAGCTCCGGATAGAGAATGATGTAGCCGAGCGACGTGTCCTTCAGCGTGACGACCAGCTGACTGATGATGGTCGGCAGCATCGCGCGGACGGCCTGCGGCATCAGCACCGTCGCCACGACCTGCGACTTCCGCATACCCAGGGCGTACGCGGCTTCGCGCTGCCCCTTCGGCACGGAGTTGATGCCGGCCCTGAGCACCTCGGCCTGCACACAGCCGTTGTAGACCGCCAGACCCAGAGCCAGCGCCCACATCGAGTAGTCGGTGAGGAACCCGACCCAGATCGCGTAGATGGTGATCAGCAGCGGGAGGGAACGGAACAGTTCGATGAACGCGGTCGCCAGCCACCGCACCGGGCGGTGGTCGGAGAGCCGGCCGACGACCAGCACCACGCCCAGGATGAGTGAACCCGCCGCGCCCAGCGCGAACGCCTTCAGCGTGGCGACGACGGCGTCGGCGATGTTCGTGCGGATACCGCTGTAGTTGAAGATGTCCCACATACCACCGTCGAGGTCTCCCTTGCTGGAGAGACGTACGACGGCGACGACGATCAGCGCGAGGATGGCCGCACTGCCGAGGACCGAGAAGATCCGGTTGCGTACGACGGCCTTGGGGCCGGGTGAGTCGTAGAGCACGCTGGCACTCATCGGGCGACCTCCATACGGCTCTCGACGAGGCGGAAGATGCCGCTGATCGCGAAGGTGATGATCAGGTAGCCGATGGCGACCCAGATGAAGATGGGGACGATTCCGTACCCCAGATCGCTCATGGCCTTCTGCCAGCCGAAGAGTTCGGTGACGCTGAAGGCACCCGCGATGGCGGAATTCTTGGTGAGCGCGATGATGATGCTGCTCAGCGGGGCGATGACGGTACGGGTGGCCTGCGGCAGCACCACCATCCGCAGGGTCTGCGAGAAGCTCAGACCGAGCGAGCGGGCCGCCTCGGCCTGTCCGACCGGGACCGTGCCGATACCGGACCTGATGGCTTCGCAGATGAACGACGAGGTGTAGAAGCCGAGCGCGAGCGATGCCAGGAGGAAGGGGCTCATGCCCGGGAAGAAGATCTCGGGGACCACGAAGGTGGCGACGAGGAAGAGCAGGGTCAGTGGGGTGTTCCGCAGGATCGTGACCCAGGCCGTCCCGAAGAACCGCAGCGGGGGCACGGGCGAGACCCGGAAGCCGGCGATGACGATGCCGAGGACGCAGGCGATGACCGTGCTGATGACGGTGATCTCCAGGGTTCCTATGAAGCCGTCGCGGAACGCCGAAAAGTGGTCGAAAAGTACGTTCATGAGGTCTCCGCGTCGGCGGGCAGCAGCTGGAAGACAGGGGGCGCGGCGCCCCGTACCCGGGTACGGGGCGCTTCAGCGCTTACGGACAGGCGGTACGGGCCGGCCGTTGGGGCGGCCGGTCCGCGGTGCCGGGTGGATCAGTAGCGCTCTACGGCCGGCGGTGCGACGTACGAGGAGCCCGACAGGCCCAGGGTGGCGTCGTAGATCTTCTTGTACGTGCCGTCCTTGACGTGCTTCTCCAGGGCCGAGTCCATGAAGTCGCGCAGCGCCTTGTCGCTCTTGTTCATGCCGATGCCGTAGGGCTCCACGGTGAACGGCTTGCCGACCACCTGAAGCTTCTTCGGGTTCTGGGCCGCGTACCCCTTGAGGATCGCGTCGTCGGTGGTGACCGCGTCGACCTGCTTCGTCAGCAGCTCCTGCACGCAGTCGGAGTACTTGGCGAGCTCGGTGGTCTTCGCGCCGTACTTCGGCTTCTCGATCTCCGCGAGCGGGGTGGAGCCCTTGATCGAGCAGACCTTCTTGCCCTTCAGGGTCTCCGGACCCGTGATGGCCTTCTCGTCCTTGCGGACGAGCAGCGAGGCGCCCGCCTTGTAGTAGGGGCCGGCGAATCCGACGAGCTTCTTGCGCTCGTCGTTGATCGAGTACGTGCCGACGAAGTAGTCGACCTGGCCCTTGGAGATGGCGGTCTCACGGATACCGGAGTCCACGGTCTTCCACTCGATCTGGTCCTTCGAGAAGCCCAGGTCCGCGGCGATCATCCGGGCGACCTCGACGTCGAAGCCGGAGCGCTCCTTGGTCGACTGGTCCTCGAAGCCGAGGTACGGCTGGTCGGCCTTCGCGCCGATGACCAGCTTGCCGCGCTTCTTGGCCCTCTTGAGCGTGGCGGAGTCGAGGGAGACGTTCTTGGCGACCGTGTACGTGGGGAGCTTGGGAGCGTTGGCGGCGCCGGGCTCCGCCGCGCCGTTGTCGCCGGCCGAACCAGACTTGCCGCCGCAGGCGGTTCCGGTGAGAGCGAGCACGGCGATCGTCGCGAAGGCGGCGGACTTACGGAACTTCATGCTGAACATCCTCTATTTCGGCGCACGTTGGACGTCTGTCTCATCAGTGGTGAAGGATCTTCGACAGGAAGTCCTTCGCGCGGTCACTGCGGGGGTTGCTGAAGAACTGCTCCGGGACGGCCTCTTCGACGATCTTCCCGTCGGCCATGAAGACGACCCGGTTGGCAGCGGAGCGCGCGAAGCCCATCTCGTGGGTGACGACGATCATCGTCATGCCGTCACGAGCCAGCTGCTGCATGACCTCGAGGACCTCATTGATCATCTCGGGGTCGAGCGCCGAGGTCGGCTCGTCGAAGAGCATGACCTTGGGGTCCATCGCCAGCGCCCGTGCGATGGCGACGCGCTGCTGCTGGCCGCCGGAGAGCTGCGCGGGGTACTTGTCGGCCTGCGCTCCCACGCCCACCCGGTCCAGCAGCGCACGCGCCTTGTCCTCGGCGGCCTTCTTCTCGGCCTTGCGCACCTTGATCTGGCCGAGCATCACGTTCTGCAGAACCGTCTTGTGCGCGAAGAGGTTGAACGACTGGAAGACCATGCCGACATCGGCGCGCAGCCTGGCCAGCTCCCGGCCCTCGGCGGGGAGGGGCTTTCCGTCGATCGTTATCGCGCCGGAGTCGACTGTCTCCAGACGGTTGATGGTGCGGCACAGTGTGGACTTGCCGGACCCCGAGGGCCCGATGACGACGACGACCTCGCCGCGGGCGATGGTGAGGTCGATGTCCTGGAGTACATGGAGCGCGCCGAAGTGCTTATTGACGTTGCTCAGTACGACCAGGTCGTCCGACACCGGCAAAGAGTCCTCGGCGGGCTCGGCGGACTTGGTCACTGGCACTCCGCTCATCGGCTGTTCGCTCCGTCCTCCTCAACCGCAAGTGCGGTCGGGGTTGATGAGGACAGTAATGAGATGCCCCTACCAGCGTCATCACATCTGAGCGGAAATTGAGCATCACGATCTGGTTGCACGTGGGCACGGCCCGGCCACTCCTGGTGAGCGAGGTCATGACCGGAGTACCGGGTGCGTAACGGAACCCCCGCAGGAACCGGAACACCCTTGACTGGTGCGGCAGCCATCGGCATGGATGACGAGACGTACGGATGACGGAAGAGCGCACCGCAGAAGGGGCCCATGAGACTGCTGCTCGTCGAGGACGACAACCACGTGGCCGCCGCCCTGTCCGCCGTACTGGCCAGGCACGGTTTCAAAGTCGTGCACGCCCGTAACGGTGAGGAGGCGCTCCGCTCCCTCCTGCCGGACGAGCAGGAGCCCTTCGGCGTCATACTGCTCGACCTCGGCCTGCCCGACCTGGACGGATACGAGGTCTGCAGCAAGATCCGCAAACGCACGGCGACCCCGGTGATCATGGTGACGGCCCGGGCCGACGTGCGGTCCCGCATCCACGGCCTGAACCTCGGCGCCGACGACTACGTCGTCAAGCCCTACGACACGGGCGAGCTGCTCGCCCGGATCCATGCCGTCAGCCGGCGCAAGGCTGCGGGCGAGGACACCGGGCCGGTCCCGGCGGCCGCGCTCCGGGTCGGGCCCGTCGAGATCCAGCTCCCCACCCGGCGCGTCAGTGTGGAGGGCAGCGAGATCCAGCTGACCCGCAAGGAGTTCGACCTGCTGGCGCTGCTCGCCCAGCGCCCCGGCGTCGTCTTCCGCCGGGAGCAGATCATCAGTGAGGTCTGGCAGACCAGCTGGGAGGGGACCGGACGCACCCTTGAGGTGCACGTCGCGTCGCTGCGCTCCAAACTGCATCTGCCCGCCCTGATCGAGACCGTGCGCGGCGTCGGCTACCGCCTCGTCGTCCCGGCCTGAGGCGCGGCCCGGCCCGTGCGCGCCCGACTGCTTCCGCTGCTCATCGTCCTCATGGCCGGAGTGCTGCTCGCGCTCGGCTTCCCGCTCGCCATGAGCGTGGCCGCCGCCGCGCAGCAGAACGTGGTCGTCGACCGGATCGACGACACCGCGCGGATGGCTGAGGAGGCGCAGTTCGTCACCGAGATTCCGGCCAGCGAGCAGGAGCGGCACGACACGCTCCAGAAGGAACTGGCCCGCTACGAGACGGTGTACGGCATCCGGGCCGGTGTCTTCTACCGCGACGGCATCGCCATGGCCGCGGCCCCGCAGTCCTGGACGGTACCGGCGCGCGGTGAGGGCCGGACCGCCTTCGAGGACGCGCTCGCGGGACGGCGCAGCCGGGACCCGGCGCAGATCTGGCCCTGGCAGCACGGGCGGCTGATCGTCGCGTCGCCCGTCGTGAGGAACGGCGACGTGATCGCGGTGGTGGTCACCGACTCGCCCACCGACCAGATGCGTTCCCGGACCCTCCGCGGCTGGCTGCTCATCGGCGCGGGCGAGGCGGGGGCGATGCTGCTCGCGGTGGGCGCCGCCTT
Source organism: Streptomyces sp. NBC_01471 (assembly GCF_041438865.1). Lineage (NCBI taxonomy): Bacteria > Bacillati > Actinomycetota > Actinomycetes > Kitasatosporales > Streptomycetaceae > Streptomyces > Streptomyces sp. NBC_01471. The sequence continues at coordinate 1,669,030 of NZ_CP109450.1, read as the reverse complement.
CCGCCTCACGGGCTGGGTGCTGCTTCCGGTACGGACGCTGGACGCCGCCACCCACGGCATCGCGACCGGGCTGATGAAGTCACGGGTCGCCTCCGGCAGCGGTCCGCCGGAACTGCGCCGTCTGGCGCGGTCGTTCAACGAGATGGCCGACAACGTCGAGGACGTGCTGGAGCAGCAGCGGGCCTTCGTCGCCGACGCGTCCCACCAGTTGCGCAATCCGCTCGCCGCGCTGCTGCTGCGGATCGAGCTGCTGGCCTTCGAACTCCCCGAGGGCAATGAGGAGATCGCCTCCGTACGTACCGAGGGCAAGCGGCTGGGCCAGGTCCTCGACGACCTCCTCGACCTCGCGCTGGCCGAGCACACCGCCGCGGAACTGCGGCTCACCGACATCGCCGAGCTGGCGGCCGAGCGGGTCTCGGCCTGGCGCCCGGTCGCGGAGGGCAAGGGCGTCCGGCTCACCGAGGTGGGCGCCGCTGCGGTGACCGCCTGGGCCGACCCCGTCGCGCTCTCCAGCGCCCTGGACGCGGTGATCGACAACGCGCTGAAATTCACTCCCGGAGGAGAGGAGGTACGGGTCGAGACCGACTCCCACGGCTCCACCTCCCGGATCACGGTCGCCGACGGCGGACCCGGCCTGAGCAAGGACGAACTCGCCCGGATCGGCGACCGCTTCTGGCGCAGCGGCCACCATCAGAACATCAAGGGCTCGGGTCTCGGCCTCTCCATCTCGCGCGCCCTGCTCACAGCGGGCCGCGGCACGATCTCGTACGAACAGAACGAACCGCACGGGCTGCGGGTGACCGTGACGGTCCCGCGCACCTCGCCGGAAACCTAGGCTCCCGGCGCGCCGGTGTGCGACGCCGCCCCGGTCAGGGCTTGACCGACCGGTAGTAGCGCCGTGCGCCCTCGTCCAGCTTCAGCGGGTCCGTATAAATAGCCGTCCGTACGTCGACGAGCTGCGCCGCGTGCACCTGCCGCCCGATGCGGTCGCGGCTGCGGATCACGCTGCGGGTGAAGCCCTCGGTCAGCTTCGGGTCCTCGCGGTCGGTGGTGACGAGTACGTTCGCAACCGCGAAGGTGGGTACCGGGGCGCCGTTACGGGCCTGGCGGTAGGCGTCGGCCGGCATCACGGCCGAGCGGTAGTAGCGGGTGGTGCCGCCCGCCGCGTGCAGCCGCGTCACCAGATCGTCGAGCGGAATCAGCCGGATCGGATCGCGCGCGGCCAGATCGCGTACCGCGTCGGTCGGCAGCCCGCCCGACCAGAAGAACGCGTCGATCTTGCCGGCCTTGAGCAGCCCCGGGCTGGTGTCGATCCCCGCCGGCACGGCGGTGATGTCCTTGTGCGGGTCGATCCCGGCAGCGCGCAGCGCACGGTCCGCTATCAGCCGCACACCGGATCCGGGCTGGCCCACGGCGACCCGCTTGTGCCGCAGATCGGCGGCGCGCCGGACGGGGGAGCCGTCCTCGACGGCGAGCTGCACGTAGTCGTCGTACAGCCGCGCGCAGCCGCGCAGCCGGTCCGCGCCCGGCTTGCCGTCCTCGATGTACTTTGCGATCGCGTCGGCAGTCGCGATGGTGAAGTCGGCCTTGCCGGTCGCCACCCTGGCGAGATTCTGCTGGGAGCCCTCGCTCGGCTGGAGGCGTATGTCCACCCCGGGCAGGTCGTGGGCGAGCGTGGGGCTGAGCAGCTTCCCGTAGAGCTGGTACACGCCGGTCCGCACCCCCGTACTGAAGGTCACGGTTCCATGCGGGGAGGGCGAGCCGATGGGCAGCAGCCACCACATCAGCGGCCCGGAGATCACCAGTGCGGCCGCCGCGCCCTGGACGGCGCGGCGGCGGCTGATACGGGGCAGAGCCTTGGGCATGCGCGCGATCCTGCCAGTTCACGCCCCTGGCGAACAGGGGAGCGGGACAGCGGACGGGGTGGAGCGCCGGGGCGCGGTCCCGGCCCGTCGCCGTGCGCTGCCGGGCGGTCGCTCCTCCGTCACCCATCCGGAATTATTCGGTCCGGTCAGTGGCTGTCACTATTGATCGTTGATCACCAGTCGGCAGCCGATTGCCGCTGGACCGTGCCCCGGAGGACCGCAGTGACGTCGAGCCGAACCGTCGGACAGATGATGTCGACCAATGTCGTACGGGTGCAGCGGGGGACGTTCCTCAAGGAGATCGCCCGGCTGCTCACCGAACACCGGATTTCGGCCGTTCCCGTCGTGGATGACGACGACCGGCCGGTGGGCGTGGTCTCCGAGGCCGATCTGCTGCGCAAGCAGCTGGGCCTGACCGCCCTCCTGCCGGCCGTCCGGCAGGAGTCCGAACACCGGTCCAAGACCGAGGCGACCACCGCGGAAGGGCTCATGACCAGCCCGGCGGTGGTCGCGCACCCGGACTGGACCATCGTCGAGGCCGGCTGGCTGATGCAGGCCCGGAGCGTCAAACGCCTGCCGGTCGTCGACGACACCGGCCGGCTGGCCGGGGTGATCAGCCGCAGTGACCTCCTCCAGGTCTTCCTGCGCCGCGACCGCGCCATCCAGGAGGAGGTGCTCGAAGGCGTCCTGACCCGGACGCTGGGTCTCTCACCCTCCGCGATCACGGTGGACGTCAGCGACGGCCACGTCATGCTCAGCGGTCTGGTCGAGCGGCGGAGCGTGATTCCGGCGGCGGTACGGCTGTGCCGGGGGGTGGACGGCGTCGTCGAGGTCTCCCAGCGCCTGCAGTACGACGTCGACGACAGCACCGGCGGGAGCTGAGGGCCCCGGGCCCGCGTCCACGGCCGGGGCGGGAGCTCCGCCCGGCACCGCCTACCCTGGTGACATGACCGCGCAGGACACCCTGAACCGAAGTTACGAGATCCGCACCTACGGCTGCCAGATGAACGTCCACGACAGCGAACGGCTGTCGGGGCTTCTGGAGGACGCCGGATACGTCCGTGCGCCGGCGGGCGCCGACGGGGACGCCGATGTCGTCGTCTTCAACACCTGCGCGGTGCGCGAGAACGCCGACAACAAGCTGTACGGCAACCTCGGCAGGCTCGCCCCGATGAAGACCAGGCGCCCCGGCATGCAGATCGCGGTCGGCGGCTGCCTGGCCCAGAAGGACCGGGACACCATTGTCCGGCGGGCGCCGTGGGTCGACGTCGTCTTCGGCACCCACAACATCGGCAAGCTCCCGGTGCTGCTGGAGCGCTCCCGGATCGAGGGCGAGGCGCAGGTCGAGATCGCCGAGTCGCTCGAAGCGTTCCCCTCGACACTGCCGACCCGGCGCGAGAGCGCGTACGCCGCGTGGGTCTCGATCTCCGTCGGCTGCAACAACACCTGCACCTTCTGTATCGTGCCCGCGCTGCGCGGCAAGGAGAAGGACCGCAGGCCCGGCGACATCCTCGCCGAGATCGAGGCGCTGGTGGACGAGGGCGTCTCGGAGATCACGCTGCTCGGCCAGAACGTCAACGCGTACGGCTCGGACATCGGCGACCGCGAGGCCTTCTCCAAGCTGCTGCGCGCCTGCGGGAAGATCGAGGGTCTCGAGCGGGTCCGCTTCACCTCGCCGCATCCGCGGGACTTCACGGACGACGTGATCGCGGCGATGGCCGAGACGCCGAACGTGATGCCGCAGCTGCACATGCCGATGCAGTCCGGTTCGGACACGGTCCTCAAGGCGATGCGCCGTTCCTACCGGCAGGAGCGTTTCCTCGGGATCATCGACAAGGTGAGGGCCGCCATCCCGCACGCCGCGATCTCCACCGACATCATCGTTGGCTTCCCCGGCGAGACCGAGGAGGACTTCCAGCAGACGATGCACGCGGTCCGCGAGGCGCGCTTCGCACAGGCCTTCACCTTCCAGTACTCCAAGCGGCCGGGGACCCCGGCCGCGACCATGGACGGCCAGGTCCCCAAGGAGGTCGTCCAGGAGCGCTACATGCGGCTCTCGGCGCTCCAGGAGGAGATCTCCTGGGAGGAGAACAAGACCCAGGTCGGCCGCACGGTGGACGTCATGGTCGCCGAGGGCGAGGGCCGCAAGGACGGCGCGACGCACCGCCTCTCCGGACGGGCGCCGGACAGCCGGCTGGTGCACTTCACCAAGCCGGACACCGAGGTGCGCCCCGGCGATGTGGTGACGGTGGAGATCACTTACGCGGCGCCGCACCATCTGCTCGCCGAGGGCCCGGCCATGGCCGTGCGGCGCACCCGGTCCGGGGACGCCTGGGAGAAGCGCAACACCGCGGCGGCGGCCAGGCCGGCCGGAGTCATGCTCGGCATCCCGGGCATCGGCGCACCGGCGCCGGAACCGGCCTCGGCCGGAGGCTGTGGCTGCGACTAGGCCCTGTCCGGCCGGTCTTCGTGGATCAGCCCGCGACGCCCGGCACCAGGGTCTGCCGCCCCAACAGCCGCCCGGTGACGGCACCCTGGCCGTGGCGGCGGGTCTCGGGCTCCGGGCGGACTAGGCTGCGGATCATGCTCGTAGCCGCCGCCGTATGCCCCTGTCCGCCCCTGCTCGTGCCCGAGGTGGCCGCGGGTGCGGCCACCGAACTCGACGCCGCGAGGGCCGCCTGCCTCGACGCGGTCGGGGTGCTCGCCGCGGCCCGGCCCGACCTGCTGATCGCCGTGGGACCCGCCGGTGCCGCGCACCGGGGGACGCACCCCGAAGGCACCACCGGCTCGTTCAGCGGCTTCGGCGTGGACCTCCGGGTACGGCTGGGAACGTCGGACGCCAGGGGCGGAAGGGAACTCCCGCCGTCGCTCGCGGTCGCCGCTTGGCTGCTGGAACGCGCGGAGTGGGCCGGTTCACCGGTCGAGGGCCTGGGCGTCGGCGAACCGCTTGAGCCCGAACGCTGCCTGGCGGCCGGACAGGAGCTGGCCGCTCGCGCCGAACGGGTCGCGCTGCTGGTCATGGGCGACGGCAGTGCCTGCCGCACCCTGAAGGCACCCGGATACCTGGACGAGCGCGCCGCCGGCTTCGACGCGGCTGCCGCCCGTGCGCTGGGCGCGGCGGACGTGGCCGCGCTGAAGGCGCTGGATGTCCGGCTGGCGTACGAACTGCAGGCCGCGGGCCGGGCGCCCTGGCAGGTCCTGGCGGGCGCGGCCGAGGGCATGGAGCCGGGCGGACAGCTGCTCTACGCCGACGCTCCGTACGGTGTCGGGTACTACGTAGCCACCTGGACCTGAGACCCGACGGGGCTGTGCCCGGCGTCAGGGCTGCCCCCGGGCCCCGGAAAGAGCCCGAGCGGGGCCGCTCCCGGAACAGGCTGTCCCGGAACGCGGCGGGCGGTCGTGGAGCACCTTCGCTCCACGACCGCCCGCCGTGCCGGTTCAGGAAGCAGTGGGCGGCTTGGTCGTACCGCCGCCGTCCTTGTGCGAGAGGCGGTCCAGGGCTTCCTTGGCCTTGCCGGTGCCCGACTCGATCTTGTCGCTGTACTTGCCGTTGGTCCGGGCGTCGACCGTGTGGGCGGCCTTGTCCAGACCCTCTCCGATCTTGTCCCCGTGCTGCTGCGCGAGGTCGGAGACCTTGTCCTTGGCCGGTCCGAGCTTGGCTTTCACATTGTCCAGGAATCCCATGGCATACCTACTTCCCTCTGGAGGGCGTCCTACTTGCGAACGCCCTCACCGGCTTCGTTGTCCGCGGCCGCGGCGGCGGACTGCTGACGCGGGATCTCCACGCCCTCGGCGGTACCGCCAGCGGTGTTCTCCGCGGGCGTGTCCGCCGAGGACTCCCCGGCCCGGTCGTCGGACGCCGGCTCCGGGGCCGAGCTCTCGGCCGACTGCTCGGCAGACTTCTCATCCGGCTCCTGGGCCGGAGCGTCGGTCCGGGCATCCACGGCCGACTCCTCGATGGCGTCCTTCGCCTTCCGGCGAAACACTGCAAAAATACCCATATTCACTCCATAACGTACTCGTGTGAGCGAAATTCCTCGCCACCCGGGGCGGCTGATTGCGCCGACCGGGGCCACCGGTCGAAAGCCGTCGGCCGGAACCTCGGAAGAGGAAACGAATCCGGGCACCCGGCCGTCACGTAACTCATTCGGGGACAGGCCCCCGGGTTTGCGAGACTGAGGCGGTGAGAAGTGCAGCTCCCGCAGCGCGGGTCATCGCCGTCGTCGGTCCCACAGCGGCCGGAAAGTCCGATCTCGGCGTCGCCATCGCCCGGCATTTCGGCGGCGAGGTCGTCAACGCCGACTCCATGCAGCTCTATGAGGGGATGGACATCGGAACCGCCAAGCTGACGCTCGACGAGCGCGGCGGTGTGCCGCACCACCTCCTCGACATCTGGAGCGTGACCGAGGCGGCCAGTGTCGCCGAGTACCAGAGGCTTGCCCGCGCGGAGATCGACCGGCTCCTCGCCGCCGGCCGGATGCCGGTGCTGGTCGGGGGCTCCGGGCTCTACGTCCGCGGGGCCATCGACGCGCTGGAGTTCCCTGGCACCGACCCCGGCGTACGGGCACGGCTGGAGGACGAGCTGGAGCGGCACGGTCCGGGGGCCCTCCACGACCGGCTGGCCGCCGCCGACCCGGAGGCCGCCGCGGTGATCCTGCCCAGCAACGGCCGCAGGATCGTCCGGGCCCTGGAGGTCATCGAGATCACCGGAAAGCCCTTCACCGCCAATCTGCCGGGCCCCGACCCGGTCTACGACACCGTGCAGATCGGCGTCGACGTCGGGCGCCCGGAGCTGGACGAGCGCATCGCCGTGCGCGTCGACCGGATGTGGGACGCCGGCCTGGTGGACGAGGTCCGCACTCTGGAGGCCGGGGGGCTCCGCGAGGGGCGCACCGCATCGCGCGCCCTCGGGTACCAGCAGGTGCTCGCGGCGCTCGCGGGGGAGTGCTCCGACGACGAGGCGCGCGCCGAGACCGTACGTGCCACGAAACGCTTCGCGCGCCGCCAGGATTCATGGTTCCGCCGTGATCCACGGGTGCACTGGCTCAGCGGCGCGGCCGCCGACCGGACGGAACTTCCCGGGCAGGCGCTGGCCTTGGTCGAACGGGCGGTCACAGCCTGATCACGTGATGGCATCGGGACGCTCAGCCCGTCAGTCCGCGGTCGGGGGCCGTGCCATCATCGATCTGCGATCGACAGTGGAGTCCGAGTGGGGAGGGCGTGTGGCGATGGAGGCCGGCCCTCGCGACAGCGAACGCGACGGAGAGCGCGGCAGCGGCCAGGCGCACCCCGACGAGGCGCCGCGGCTCAGCCCCGACGGGCCCGACGCGCTGGACAGCCCCGAGGTGGCCCCCGAGGTCGAGGTCGAACTGCGGCCGCAGCGCAGACTGCGCATCTGGCAGCTCGCCCCGATCGTGGCGCTGGCCGCCGTCGGATCGCTGATGTTCGCGTTCCCCCTCGCCTTCGAGTTCGGTGACGGTGGCCCCGTGGTCGCGATGCTCGGGCTCCTGATCAGCTGCTGCGCGGCCGGCTGGGGCATGATGGCCGCCCGCCGTGTCGGCTACACCTGGCCGGGTCTGCCCGCCAGGGGCTCGGGGGTGCGCCCGGACTGGCGGATGGCAGCCCTCTACGTCCTGGCCTTCTGCGTGATCGTGGCGCTCGCCGTGGGTCGCGTGGCCCGGCTGCGCTGAACCGCACCCGTCCGCCCGTACCGCTGCCCACCTCGTACGATGGCAGAGTGACCACCTCGCAGATCGCCTTCCTCAAGGGCCACGGCACCGAGAACGACTTCGTGATCGTCCCCGACCCGGACAACGTCATCGGCCTGCCCGCATCCGCGGTCGCCGTGCTGTGCGACCGCCGGGCGGGCATCGGCGGCGACGGCCTGCTGCACGTCGTGCGGTCGGCCGCGCACCCGGAGGCCCGGGCGATGGCCGGGGAGGCGGAGTGGTTCATGGACTACCGCAACGGCGACGGCTCGACCGCCGAGATGTGCGGGAACGGCGTCCGCGTCTTCGCCCGCTACCTGCAGCGCGCCGGGCTGGTGGACGCCGGGGACCTGGCCATCGCGACGCGCGGCGGAGTGAAGCGGGCCCACCTCGCCAAGAACGGCGACATCACCGTCTCCATGGGCCGGGCGGTGCTCCCCGCGGACGGCGTGACCGTCACGGTCGGCGACCGCGCCTGGCCCGCGCTGAACGTGAACATGGGCAACCCGCACGCTGTCGCCTTCGTCGACGATCTGGCGGACGCCGGAGCCCTGCTCTCCGTACCGCAGTTCGCCCCGGCGTCCGTCTACCCGGACGGTGTCAACGTCGAGTTCGTCGTGGACCGCGGCGAACGCCATGTCGCCATGCGGGTGCACGAGCGCGGCTCCGGCGAGACCCGGTCCTGCGGTACGGGCGCCTGCGCCGTCGCCGTCGCGGCGGCCCGCAGGGACGGCACCGACCCCGCGCTGACCGGCGAGCCCGTGACGTACACCGTCGACCTCCCCGGCGGCCGGCTGGTGATCACCGAGCTGCCGGACGGCGAGATCGAGATGACAGGCGGCGCGGTCATCGTCGCCGAAGGCACGATCGACGCCGCGTTCCGGGAGACCGCCCTTTCCTAGGTCGTGTCCGGTCGGTCGTCGCGGGCCCGCGACGACCGACCGGACAGGATCCGGGCCGACACCGGGAGTACGCACCGGACGCCGCTCCGTGGCGGGCAAACGTTCCCTCCCGCGGTACGGGACGTCGCTCGAATGGGTGATCCGTTTCACGCTGGGCGGGAGCGGGCGGGCACCGCGTGGTGGGCTCGGTAGCATCAAGCACCGGCCCGGAGCGCCCAGTCGCAGCCAGCCCACCGCCGGTCGACACTGCCGGAGGTGCCATGAGTGCAGAGGCCGCCAGCCCCAACGGTGCGTCCCCGGAGATCCATCCGGTGGACCGCCCGGGCCGCAGACGCGGTCGCGCCAGAATCGACCTGCGCAGACTCGGCCGCGCCGCACTGTTCGGCCCCGCCTCGCGCGGCGGTCTGCCCGATGCCATCGGCCATGTCGCCGAGGCCCACCGCGCGCACTTCCCGGATGCTGATCTCGCCGTCCTGCGGCGGGCGTACGTCCTTGCTGAAACGTCCCACCGCGGCCAGATGCGCAAGAGCGGCGAGCCCTACATCACGCACCCGCTCGCGGTGACCCTGATCCTCGCCGAACTGGGCGCCGAAACCACGACCTTGACCGCGTCGCTCCTCCACGACACGGTCGAGGACACCGAGGTGACCCTCGATCAGGTACGGGAGGGCTTCGGCGACGAGGTCTGTTATCTGGTCGACGGCGTGACCAAACTGGAGAAGGTCGACTACGGGGCCGCCGCCGAGCCGGAGACCTTCCGCAAGATGCTCGTGGCCACCGGCGACGACGTCCGGGTCATGTCGATCAAACTCGCCGACCGGCTGCACAACATGCGCACGCTGGGCGTGATGCGCCCCGAGAAGCAGGAGAGGATCGCAAGAGTCACCCGCGACGTGCTGATCCCGCTGGCCGAACGGCTCGGTGTGCAGGCGCTCAAGACCGAGCTGGAGGATCTGGTCTTCGCGATCCTGCGCCCGGAGGAGTACGAGATCACCCGGGCCCTCATCGCCGCCCAGGACGCCACCGCCGACCCGCTCGTCACCATTGCCGAGGACGTCCGAAGGGTCCTGAGGGAGGCGGGGATCGCCGCCGAAGTCCTCATCAGGCCCCGTCACTTCGTCTCCGTGCACCGGGTCAGGATGAAACGCGGCGAGCTCTGTCCGGCCGACTTCGGCCGGCTTCTGGTGCTCGTCGGCGAGGATGCCGACTGCTACGGCGTACTGGGCGAGCTGCACACCTGTTTCACGCCGGTGATCTCCGAGTTCAAGGACTTCATCGCCTCGCCCAAGTTCAACCTCTACCAGTCGCTGCACACGGCCGTCGTCAGCACGGGCGGGGACGTCGCCGAAGTCCTCATCCGCACTCACCTGATGCACAAGGTCGCCGAGGCCGGGGTCGTCGCGCTCGGCAATCCGTACGTACCGCTCGACGGCCCGCCCGCCACCCCCGCGCACGCGGCCGCCGACGCGGCGGACGGTGAACGCGCCGACCCCACCCGCCCCGGCTGGCTCTCCAGGCTTCTCGCATGGCAGGAGTCGGCGCCCGACCCCGACACGTTCTGGTCCACCCTCCGCGCCGACCTCGCACAGGACCGGGAGATCACCGTCTTCCGGGCCGACGGCGGGACCCTCGGCCTGCCCGCGGGGGCGAGCTGTGTGGACGCGGCCTACGCGCAGCACGGCGAAAAGGCGCACTCCTGCATCGGCGCACGCGTCAACGGGCGCCTGGCGACGCTCAGTACGGTGCTCAGCGACGGCGACACCGTCCAGCTGCTGCTCGCCGAGGACACCGCGTCCGGACCGTCGCCCGACTGGCTCGGCCATGTGCGCACCCCCGGCGCGAGGATCGCGATCACCGGCTGGCTCGACGCCCACCCGGAAGGCACGGCCGTCCCGGCTGCGGCCCCCCGGCCGAGCGCCTCGGTCACCGGCGGGGCGATGCGCAGGGCGGCCGCCGGAGCCGTGGTGGGCGTGCCGAACGCGACCGTGCGGCTGGCCGGCTGCTGTACGCCGGTTCCGCCCGACGCCGTCACCGGATTCACCGTGCGCGGCGGCGCCGTCACCGTCCACCGTGAGGGATGCCCGTCGGTGACCCGGATGCTGTCCCTGGGACGGCCCCCCGTCGAGGTGAACTGGGGTGCCGCAGGAGACTGCAGGGTCACCCTGGTCGCCGAGGCGTTCGGACGGCCGCAGCTCTTCGCCGACCTCACCGAGGCCATCGCCACGGCAGGTGTCGCGGTCGTCTCGGCCACCGTGGAACCGCCATCGGAGCAACGCGTACGCCACACCTACACGCTGCAACTCCCGGACGCCGCAGGGCTTCCCGCGCTGATGCGCACCATGCGGGACGTGCCGGGCGTCTTCGACGTGAGCCGCGCCCAGCACCCGGCCACCGCCTGACCACACGACCGCCTGACACACGACCGGGTGACCACACGTTCGGGTGGCCCCTGCCGCGCTGCGCCGGGGCACGCGCGGCACGGGCTGGTAGCCGTAGTCCATGCTGCACATCTCCCGGCGGTCGCGAGCCGTCCTGCTCGCGACCGCGTCGGCGGCCCTCGTCGCCGCCACGCTGCCCGCTCCCGTTCCCCTCGGCATCGGCGATCCGCTCTTTCCACACCTGGGCAACCCCGGGTACGACGTCCTCTCGTACGACATCGGCCTCACCTATCCCGGCAGCAACAACGAACCGCTGGAGGCCGTGACCAGAATCGACGCCCGGACCACAGCGCCGCTGCGGCACATCAACCTCGACTTCGCGCGCGGCACCGTGCACTCGGTGGAGGTGAACGGTGAGCCCGCCGGGTTCGCCACCGCCGACGAGGACCTGGTCGTGACCCCGCACCACGCGGTCGGCGCCGGAAGTCCGCTGCGGATCACCGTGCAGCACACCAGTGATCCGCGGGGCACCGCGGACGGCGGCTGGATCAGGACCCCTGACGGTCTGGCCATGGCCAACCAGGCGGACGCCGCCCACCGCGTCTTCCCCTGCAACGACCACCCCTCGGACAAGGCCTTCTTCACCTTCCGGGTCACCGCCCCGCGGAAACTGACCGTCGTCGCCAACGGCCTGCCCGGGCCCCGGGCGACCCGCGCCGGCCGCACGACCTGGACCTACCGGACCCGCCACCCCATGGCCACCGAACTGGCCCAGGTGTCGATCGGCGACTCGGCCGTGATCCACCGGGCCGGACCGCACGGACTGCCGGTCCGTGACGTCGTACCGGTGGCCGACCGCAAGAAGCTGGAGCCCTGGCTGCGGAAGACACCCGCCCAGCTGGCCTGGATGGAGTCCAAGGCCGGGCCCTACCCCTTCGAGACGTACGGGGTCCTCATCGCCGACACGGACACCGGCTTCGAGCTGGAGACCCAGACCCTGTCGCTCTTCGAACGCCGGATGTTCACCGGGGACTCCTTCCCCGAGTGGTACGTCGACTCGGTCATGGTCCACGAGCTCGCCCACCAGTGGTTCGGCGACAGCGTCTCACCGCACAGCTGGTCCGACCTCTGGCTGAACGAGGGCCATGCCACCTGGTACGAGGCGCTCTACGCGGACGAGCACGACGGGAGGCCGCTGGCCACCCGGATGCGCGACGCCTATCGGCAGTCGGACGGCTGGCGGGCCGCGGGCGGCCCGCCGGCGGCCCCCAGGCCCCCGGTGGCCGGGCAGAAGATCAGCATCTTCCGGCCGGTGGTCTACGACGGCAGCGCGCTCGTCCTCTACGCACTGCGCCAGGAGATCGGGGCTGCGGCCTTCTCGGCGCTGGAGCACAGCTGGGTGAGCCGCTACCGCGACAGGTCGGCCACCAGCGCCGACTTCGCCGCGCTGGCCTCGCGAGTCGCCGGGCGCGATCTCTCGGGATTCTTCCAGGGCTGGCTGTACGGGAAGAAGACCCCGCCCATGCCCGGCCACCCCGACTGGCGGAGCGCCGTGCCCCCGCGGGCGCACAAGGGCTGAAACCCGGGTGACGGGCGTGAGCGCACCATGTCACTATCGACCCGTCGGCGGCGCTGCCGGACCCGGTGGGGCCTCAGGGAATCATCGGCGGCCGTCACGCGTTGTGACTGACGAACGAATCTTTCTACCGGCTCGACGTAAGGATCCAATGACCTCCTCTTCTTCCACTTCCCAGGACGCGCACGAGCAGGAAGCGCTGAGCTTCAACGAGAGCCTTCGGGCCGATGCCCTGATGGAAGAGGACGTCGCCTGGAGCCACTCGATCGACGGTGAGCGGGACGGTGACCAGTACGACCGCTCGGAGCGCGCCGCGCTCCGGCGGGTGGCCGGTCTCTCCACCGAGCTCGAGGACGTCACCGAGGTCGAGTACCGGCAGCTGCGTCTGGAGCGCGTCGTGCTGGTCGGCGTCTGGACCTCGGGCACAGCACAGGACGCGGAGAACTCCCTCGCGGAGCTGGCGGCCCTCGCCGAGACGGCCGGCGCGCTGGTCCTCGACGGAGTGGTCCAGCGCCGAGACAAGCCGGACCCGGCCACCTACATCGGGTCGGGCAAGGCGCAGGAGCTGCGGGACATCGTGCTCGAATCCGGTGCGGACACCGTCGTGTGCGACGGTGAGCTCAGCCCCGGCCAGCTGATCCATCTCGAAGACGTCGTCAAGGTCAAGGTCGTCGACCGTACGGCGCTGATCCTGGACATCTTCGCCCAGCACGCCAAGTCCCGGGAGGGCAAGGCTCAGGTCGCGCTCGCGCAGATGCAGTACATGCTGCCGAGGCTGCGCGGCTGGGGCCAGTCGCTGTCCCGGCAGATGGGCGGTGCCGGTGCGGGCGGTGGTGGCGGTATGGCCACCCGTGGTCCCGGTGAGACGAAGATCGAGACGGACCGGCGCCGGATCCGCGAGAAGATGGCGAAGATGCGCCGGGAGATCGTGGAGATGAAGACCGGGCGTGACATCAAGCGGCAGGAGCGCAAGCGTCACAAGGTGCCGTCGGTGGCCATCGCCGGATACACCAACGCGGGCAAGTCCTCGCTGCTGAACCGGCTGACAGGCGCGGGCGTACTGGTGGAGAACTCGCTGTTCGCCACCCTGGACCCGACCGTGCGCAAGGCCGAGACACCGAGCGGGCGGCTCTACACGCTGGCGGACACCGTCGGATTCGTCCGGCACCTGCCGCACCACCTGGTCGAGGCGTTCCGCTCCACCATGGAGGAGGTCGGCGAGTCCGACCTGATCCTGCACGTCGTGGACGGTTCGCATCCCGCCCCGGAGGAGCAGCTCGCCGCCGTGCGTGAGGTGATCCGTGAGGTCGGAGCCACCGACGTCCCGGAGATCGTGGTGATCAACAAGGCGGATGCGGCCGACCCCCTCGTTCTGCAGCGGCTGCTGCGCATCGAGCGCCGGGCCATCGCAGTGTCGGCCCGCTCGGGGCAGGGCATCGTCGAGCTGCTCGCGCTGATCGACGAGCAACTGCCCAGGCCGCAGGTGGCGGTCGAGGTTCTCGTGCCGTACACGCACGGACAGCTCGTCGCCCGCGCGCACTCCGACGGGGAAGTGATCTCCGAGGAGCACACCCCCGAAGGCACCCTGCTGAAGGCGCTGGTACACGAGGAACTGGCAGCCGATCTGGCGCCGTACGTACCCGTGGCGCCCTGACGCACTCAGCGCCACAGCCTCCTGGTGTTCTTCCGGCACCTTCCGTGCTGTCGGATGCCAACGGCCGAGGGCCTGACCACTCTGCGCAGAGTGGTCAGGCCCTCGGCCGTTGCCGGTGCTCCACACCGGCCTTCCGTCCTACTGGTTCGCGTACCGGTTGCTCATCGCCCGGTAGAGCTGCTCGGCACCCTGGCCGAGCCGCGGCCCTGCCAGCCAGCCCGAGATGACCGGGCCGATCGAGGTGTTGGAGACCAGCTCCGACTTGCCGTCAGGACCCGCGACGAACCAGCCGCCACCGGACGAACCGCCGGTCATCGTGCAGCCGATGCGCCACATCGCCGGTGTGCCGGGACCCACGGACAGCTGCCCCGGCCGGTCGACGCACTTGTTCATCAGCTGCCCGTTGAACGGTGGGGCGGCCGGATAACCCCAGGCGCCCATCGCGGAGATGCTCTTGGCCGCGGGGGCGTTGAAGTCGACGGTCAGCGCGTTGCCGACGGTCTCTTCGAGGGACTTGCCGCCGTTCTCCGGCTTCACGTGGAGCAGGGCGTAGTCGTACGCGGCGCCCTGCCCGCCGGTGGGGCCGCCGTCCTTGATCCACGCGTTGGACGTCATGGCCCAGTCGGCCCAGTAGTCGCCGTACGGGGCGACTTCCTGCGGCTGCGCGTTCCGCAGCTGGGCGATCGACTTGCCCTGGTCGTTGTACGACGGCACGAACATGATGTTCCGGTACCAGCCGCCCTTGCCGCCCGCGTGGACACAGTGGCCCGCGGTCCACACCAGATTGGACTTGCCCGGGTGCTTCGGGTCCTTGACGACTGTGCCCGAGCAGACCATGGAGCCCTCGGGGGAGTCGAAGAAGACCTTCCCGACGGGCGCCGCGTACCGGTGGTACGGGTGCTTCTCCTCCTGGGCCTTCACCGGAGCCGGTTCCGGGTCGGTCACGTTCTGGTCGCCCGAACTGTCGCCGTAGGCCATGGTCTTCTGCGGGTCCTTGGCCGTCTTCATCCGGTCGGGCTTCCACAGCCCCTTGATCACCGGATTCGCGAAGTCCTTGGCATCACGGAGCCACGTGTCCTTGTTCCAGTTCTTCCACTGGCCGCTCTTCCACTTCGCCAGGTCGACACCGTGGCGTTTGAGGGCGTCGGCCACCCCGGCCGCGGCATCGGCGCCGGACGCCGGGGACGCCGCGGATGCCGAGGAGGTGCCGGCCGCCGGAGCGGCGGCCTTGTCGTCACCACCGCCACACGCGGTGGCCGTCAGCGCCAGGGCCGCGGCCACTCCGGTGGCGGTCAGTATCGGACGGATGGATCGCATGGAACTGTTCCCCCTGATGGTGCGTGATCGTCGCCGCTGTCCACGGGACAAGGCGGGACAAGGTTGGGCCTACTGGCCTACTGGCCTGCGTACTTCTTGCTGACCGAGTCGTAGACGCCCTTGGCCACCTTCCCGAGCCGCGGACCGGCCAGCCAGCCTGCGGTCACCGGGCCTATGGAGGTGTTGGACACCAGCGTGGGCTTGCCGTCGGCGCCCTTGGCGATCCAGCCGCCGCCGGAGGATCCGCCGGTCATGGTGCAGCCGACGCGGTACATCGTCGGGTCGGCCGCGGAGAGCGAGAGCCGGCCCGGACGGTCGGAGCACTGGAACAGCTTCTGGCCGTCGAAGGGCGGCGCCGCGGGATAACCGGTCGCCGTCAGGCTCGGGATCTTCGGCACCGCGGGCGCGTTGAAGTTCACCGGAAGCGCGCCTCCGACCGTCTCCTCCAGGGACTTGGTGCTGCCCTTCTCCGGAGTGACGTGCAGGACCGCGAAGTCGTACGGGGCGCCCTGCCCACCGGTGGGGCCGCCGTCGTTGATCCACTGCTCGGAGGTCTGAGCCCAGTCCGCCCAGAAGACGCCGTACGGAGCGACCTCGTCCTTCTGGGCGTTCTGCAGCTGGGCGGCGGACTCGCCACTGTTGTTGTACGAGGGGACGAAGGCGATGTTCCGGTACCAGCCGCCCTTCTTCCCGGCATGCACACAGTGGCCCGCGGTCCACACCAGGTTGGACTTCCCGGGATGCGCGGGGTCCTCCACGACCGTGGCCGAGCAGACCATCGACCCTTCGGGGCTGTCGAAGAAGACCTTGCCCGCCTCGGGGATGCTCTGGTGGTACGGGGCGTTCACGCCCTGCGCGGTCACCGGCGCCGGAGTCGGGTCGGTCACCCCCTTGTCACCGGAGATGTCGTTGTCGACCGGCTTCTCCGGGGGCTTGGACGCGTGCCGCATCCTGGACGGATCCCAGAGCCCGGAGATCACCGGGTTGACGAAGTCCTGCGCCTCGCGCAGCCACTTGTCCCTGTTCCAGTTCTTCCACTCGCCGTGCTTCCACTTGTCCAGGTCGATGCCGTGCTTCTTCAGCGCGCCCTTGACGTTGTCCGGTATGACGACCTTGCCGTCCGAGGACGATGAGGTGCCGGAGGCCGGTTTGTCACTGGCGCCGTCGTCGCCCGGACCGCAGGCGGTCACGGTGAGGGCGAGCACCGCCGTCAGGCCAACCGCGGTCATGGCGGGGAGGGTTCGCCGGGATGCGCGCCTCCCGTGGCGTTCGGTGGAAGTCGGGTGCAGCGGTCGCATGTGGTGATTCCCCCTGGGACTCCGGAACAACAGATTTCGGCACTGTGGATGGGTACCGCACGGGTACCGCAATCGGTACTGCGGAGCTGAGCGGAACCAAAGTGCGGGCCCCACTATGCCGGTGCCGATGTGGACGGCATAAGGCAGGGCCACGGTTCCGCCACCGCAAGGATCTTCCGACTTACCCGTGATCCCCGGGTGACTTCGTCGTTGGTACGGATGGGGGCCTTTGGGCTGCGTTCGGCGCCGGGGCGACGGTCGTGGGGCGAGCGGCGCGACGGCCGATCCGTACAGCGGGAGGACCAACAGCAGTGGCCGTGACCGAAGCCGCACCGGCGACGACAGCGCACGAGGGGATCCTGCGCCGGCAGTCGCTGCGTGAATCCGCAGCCCGTACCTACGCGCGGTCGCTGCCGATCGTGCCGGTGCGCGCTCGCGGGCTGACCATCGAAGGTGCGGACGGACGGCGCTATCTCGACTGTTTGTCGGGGTCGGGGACCCTGGCGCTCGGACACAACCACCCGGTCGTACTCGAAGCGATCAAGAAGGTGATCGACTCGGGTGCGCCCCTGCATGTCCCGGATCTCGCCACGCCGGTCAAGGACGCCTTCACCACCGAGCTGTTCGAAACGCTGCCGCGCTCCTTCGCCGACCAGGCACGGGTGCAGTTCTGCGGGCCGGCCGGTACGGACGCGGTCGAAGCGGCCCTCGCACTCGTCCGCACCGCGACGGGGCGCAGCGGGATCCTCGCGTTCGCCGGTGCCTGCCACGGCATGACGGCCGGAGCGCTGACGGTGTCCGGCGGCGCCCCCGACGTGCAGGTCACCCGGCTGCCGTATCCGCAGGACTACCGCTGCCCGTTCGGCATCGGTGGTGCCCGGGGCTCGGAGCTGGCCGGCAACTGGACCGCGAACCTTCTCGACGACCCCAGGAGCGGGGTGGTTCCGCCCGCCGGGATGATCCTCGAACCGGTGCAGAGTGAGGGCGGGGTGATCCCCGGCCCGGACAGCTGGATGCGCCGCATGCGGAAGATCACCGGTGACCGGTCGATTCCGCTCATCGCGGATGAAGTGCAGACCGGCGTCGGCCGCACCGGTGCCTTCTGGGCGGTCGAGCACAGCGGGATCGTGCCCGACGTGATGGTGATGTCCAAGGCCATCGGCGGTTCCCTCCCGCTCGCTGTCATCGTCTACCGGTCGGAACTGGACTGCGGGGAGCCCGGTACCCACGCGGGTACTTTCCGCGGCAATCAGCTCGCCATGGCCGCGGGCGCCGCAACCCTTGCTCATGTCCGTGAGAACCGGCTCGCCGAACGGGCGGCCGACCTGGGCGCACGGATGATCGGCAGGTTGCGGGGCCTGGCCGCCGACCACCCCGTCATCGGAGACGTACGCGGCCGGGGCCTGATGATCGGCCTGGAGCTGGTCGACCCGGAAGCCGCCGAAGCCGCCGAAGCCGCCAGTACTGAAGCTGCCAGAACAACCGCCGCCGCGGATGCCCGCGGCCCGGGCGCCGGCGTCCCCGCCCCTGATGGCCCCTCTCCCGCTGACCCCGTGCTCGCGGCCGCTGTACAGCGGGCGTGTCTGGCCAGGGGGCTCATTGTCGAACTTGGCGGCCGCCACGCGAGCGTCGTACGTCTGCTGCCTCCCCTCACCCTCACCGACGAACAGGCGGAGGCCGTTCTGGACCGGCTGGTAGATGCCCTGTCCGCCGCCGAACGCGCCGTACACGGCCGCCTTGACACTTGCCCCCGCACTGAACCACCTCCCCCCCTTCCCCCCGGCCGCGCAAGGAAGCACTCCGTGAACCCCACGCCCGACCCTGATGCCCCCGAGACCGGTGACTCCGCCGTTCCCAGCAGTCGTACGGCAGGTCCGCTCCCGGCCAACCCGTTCCGGGCCGACTCCCTCACTGTCGGCCCGGTGTCGGCCGGTTCGCTCTCGGCAGGCCCGGAGACGGTGCCGCGCCAGATGCAGGCAGGCCGTACCCCGGACGGGCACCTGGCATCCGGCCTCTTCGAAGACCCCATCGACGCATCGGACTCCAACACGGCCGCCGAAGCTGCGGCCGTCGAGAACCTGCTCCGCTGCTGGGTACGGGAGACCAACCTCTCCGCGCCCACCGGGCCCACACTGCGCATTCCCCTCAACGCCAGCGGCATCGCGCTGCTCGTCCCTGTCCTGTACTGGTCGGCCACCGGCTGGCACCGGTTCGGCAAGCCGGTTCTCGAAGGCGGATCGATCGGTGCGCCCCGCGCCGACGCCGTCACGATCGCCGCTCTCCTTGGCAGGGAGGCGGGTCAGAGCGACAGCACTGAGATGGTGGGCCGGGTCGCCGACTCGGTCCAAAGGACCGCCGCGTTCATCACGGAGCGCCGTCTCAGTCCGGAGCCGTCCAGTGAGGCGGACCCCTTCCTGACCGCCGAGCAGTCTCTCCTGCTGGGTCACCCGCTGCACCCCACCCCGAAGAGTCGCGAGGGGCTGTCGGACGCCGAACTCCGACTGTATTCACCGGAGTTGCACGGTTCCTTCGCCCTGCACTGGATGGCCGTCGACCGTTCCGTGCTCGCGCAGGACTCGGCATGGACGGAAGGGGGGCGCACGCTGCCCGCCGACCAGCTCACCGTTCGCCTTGCGGGCGCCCTCCAGCACCCCGACAACACTGCCCTTCTGCCGCTCCACCCCTGGCAGGCCCGGGACTTGGCCCACCGCCCCGCAGTGGCCTCCCTTCTCGACGCGGGGCTGCTCCACGACCTCGGTCCGTACGGCGAGCGCTGGTATCCCACTTCCTCCGTACGCACCGTCCACCGCCCGGGCGTCGAAGCGATGCTCAAGCTGTCCCTCGGGGTCCGCATCACCAACTCCCGGCGTGAGAACCTCCGCAAGGAACTGCACCGCGGTGTGGAGGTCCACCGGGTGCTGAGGAGTGGCCTCGGTGGGGCGTTGCAAGCGGCTCACCCAGGGTTCGACATCGTCCGCGACCCCGCCTGGCTGGCCGTCAACACCCCTGACGGTGAACCGCTTCCGGGCTTCGACGTCGTCCTGCGCCACAACCCGTTCAGCACCACCGACGACGCCGTCTGCGTCGCCGGTCTCACCGCGATCCGCCCCCGCCCCGGCGGCTGCGCCATGCGCTCGCGGCTCGCCGACATCGTGACCGCACTCGCGGCCAGGACCGGGCGGTCCACCGGAGCGGTCGCCACCGAGTGGTTCCTGCGCTATCTCGACCACGTGGTACGCCCGGTGCTGTGGCTGGACGGCACCGCAGGCATCGCCCTCGAAGCGCATCAGCAGAACACCATCGTCATCCTCGGCCCCGGCGGCTGGCCCGTCGGCGGCCGGTACCGCGACAACCAGGGCTACTACTTCCGGGAATCCCACCGCTCCGCACTGGAGAAGCGTCTCCCCGGGATCGGGGCCGTAAGCGACACCTTCGTCGCCGACGACGTCACCGATGAACGCTTCGCCTACTACCTCGCCATCAACAACGTGTTCGGCCTGATCGGCGCCTTCGGCGCCCAGCGACTCGCCGACGAACAGCTGCTGATCGCCGCCTTCCGACAGTTCCTCACCCGAGCCACCGCACTCGGCTCCCCTTTGCCCGCTCAACTTCTGGACACCCCCGTTCTTCGTACCAAGGCCAATCTGCTGACCCGACTCCACGGGCTCGACGAGCTCGTCGGCCCGGTCGACACCCAGTCCGTCTACGTCCGTCTCACCAACCCCCTTCATCCCACTGGGGCATGATCCGACCGATAGCTGAGCAGAAATGAGGAGCGTGGCCGTGCACTCCACAGATGCGAGCACCGATACCGGGACAGGACCTGTCCCGCGGACCGACGAGGGGTCCGAGGACACCCTTGATCTGCAGTTGTCCGAGGATCTGCTGTCACTGCTGCGCACTGGTGACCCGGCACACGCTCCGTGGCCCGTCGCTCCCGGCTCCGCCGGGGGCGACCTGCTGGACAGACCCGGCGCCTGGAAGCCGGCCGCCACCCCGGCCGGTGTCTTCCAGCTCGTCCCCGTGGACATCGAACGCGACCTCTCTCTCCTCAGCCACTGGATGAACGACCCTGCCGTCGCCGCCTTCTGGGAACTGTCGGGCCCCGAGTCCGTCACCCGCGCTCACCTGCGTCCCCAACTGGACGGCGACGGCCGGAGCGTCCCCTGCCTCGGAGTACTCCAAGGCACTCCCATGAGCTACTGGGAGGTCTACCGCGCCGATCTCGATCCCCTCGCCCGGCACTATCCGGCACGCCCCCACGACACCGGTCTGCACCTTCTGATCGGTGGAGTCGCCGACCGGGGGCGTGGCACCGGCACCACCCTGCTGCGTACCGTCGCCGATCTCGTACTGGACAACCGACCACAGTGCACCCGTGTCGTCGCCGAGCCGGACCTGCGCAACACCCCCTCCGTGTCAGCCTTTCTCGGCGCGGGCTTCCGCTACTCGGCTGAGGTCGACCTTCCCGACAAACGTGCGGCGCTGATGGTCCGCGACCGCGCCTTCCGTGACCTGATGTGAACGCCTCCCTCCACCACCCCTCAGCGACCGTCCTCCGAGCGCCTGCTCTTACACCGCTCGCTTACCTCTGCACCCCCGATCCGTAGCTTTCTGTTCTCCACGCATCCCCGCCCGTGACGATCTGCTGCTTTTGATACACCGCCCGTCCCGAATCGGTTCCACCCCGAGGAGTCCCCGTGCTGAACCCGTCTGCTGGCTTCGACTCCGAAGCAGAACCGACCCTGCTCGCACCCGCCGAACTGAACCCCGAGGACTGGGACCGTGCGGCCCGCCGTCTTCTCGCCAAGATGCTCAGCGCCTTCGCCTACGAAGAGATCATCGAGCCGGTGGTACGGACCGGCGGCCGTTGCACCCTCACGCTGGACGACGATCTGCCGCTGACCTTTCATGCCCGGCGCGGCGCCTACGGGCACTGGCACATCGACCCGGACACCATCGCGCTCCAGGGCGAACCGTTCAGCGACCCGCTCCGCTTCCTCGTCCTGGCCCGCAGGCTCCTCGCACTGGACGGGGCGACTCTCGGGCACCTGGTCCGTGAGCTGACCACCACGCTCGCCGCCGACGCCCGTATCGATCACACCGCGCTCCCCGCCGCCGAACTCGCCGAACTCGACTACGCGCAGCTGGAAGGCCATCAGACCGGCCACCCCTGGCTCGTTCTCAACAAGGGCCGGATCGGATTCTCCGCGGCCGACGCCGCCCGCTGGACACCGGAGTCCCGCCGGCCCGCCCGACTGCCGTGGATCGCGGTCAGCACGGAACTCGCGCAGTACCGGGGCGTCACCGGCCTCGCGACACCCGACCGGCTCTACCGCCGCGAGCTCGACCCCGCAGTCCGGGAGTCCTTCGCCGCCGAGTTAAGGGAACGTGGGCTGGATCCGGAAGGCTATCTCTACCTTCCCGTCCACCCCTGGCAGTGGGACGAAGTGATCCTTCCGCTCTACGCACCGGCCATCGCCCACAGCCAGATCGTCCCGCTCCACGCCGATGCCGATCCACGACTGCCACAGCAGTCCATCCGGACTTTCCTCAACGTGGAACACCCCGAGCGGCACACCGTGAAGCTGCCGCTGTCGATCCTCAACACCCTGGTCTGGCGGGGCCTGCCCACTGAGCGCACTCTCGCCGCTCCGGCCGTCACCGCCTGGGTCCAGGGACTGCGCGACAGCGATGCGTTCCTGCGCGACGAGTGCGGCGTCATCCTGCTGGGCGAAGTCGCCTCCGTCGCTGTCGCGCACCCTCTGTACGACCATCTGCCCGAAGTCCCGTACCAATACCGGGAACTCCTCGGTGCCATCTGGCGCGAGCCGCTCGGTATCCAGCTGGCCGCCGGCGAAGGGGCTCGTACGCTCGCCTCCCTGCTCCACACCGATATTCAGGGGCGCTCGTTCACCGCGGAGCTCGTCGCCCGGTCGGGACTCACACCCACCGCATGGCTCGGCCGTCTCTTCGCGGCGCTCCTTCCCCCACTGCTGCGCTTCCTCTACCACTACGGGACGGTCTTCTCTCCGCACGGTGAGAACGCCATCGTCGTTTTCGACGCCCACGATGTCCCCGTACGGCTCGCGATCAAGGACTTCGTCGACGACGTCAACGTCAGCGCGGAGTCGCTGCCGGAACACGACTCGATGCCCGCCGACGTACGGGACGTGCTGCTGACCGAGGAGCCGGCTTTTCTGACGCAGTTCATCCATTCCGGACTCTTCGTCGGAGTGTTCCGCTACCTCGCCCCTCTCTGTGAAGATCAACTAGGAGTGGCGGAGGCCGATTTCTGGCGGCTGGTACGTGCCGAGATCCTCCGCCATCAGGCCAGGTTCCCCGAGCTCAAGGAGCGATACGAGATGTTCGACCTGCTCACTCCCCGGATCGAACGGCTCTGTCTGAATCGCAACCGGCTCCACCTCGACGGCTACCGCGACCGCCCGAACCGGCCGCACGCCGCCGTGCACGGGACGGTCGCCAACCCTCTGCATGAGGTGTGACCCCGATTGTCAGTGCTGCCCCGTAGGGTGGTCCCGCTATGACGAAGCCCTCCCTCCCCGAGCTCCTGCACGCCGCCGTGACCGCTGTGGGCGGTACGGAGCGGCCCGGCCAGGTCACCATGGCCGAGGCTGTTGCCGAAGCCGTTGACGACAACGCCCACCTGCTGGTCCAGGCCGGTACCGGTACCGGAAAGTCGCTGGGGTACCTGGTCCCCGCGCTGGCTCACGGGGAGCGGGTGGTGGTGGCCACCGCGACGCTCGCACTCCAGCGGCAGCTCGTGGAGCGCGACCTCCCGCGTACGGTCGAGGCCCTGCACCCACTGCTGCGGCGCCGCCCGCAGTTCGCCATGTTGAAGGGGCGGTCCAACTACCTCTGTCTGCACCGCCTGCACGAGGGCGTACCGCAGGAAGAGGAGGAGGGGCTGTTCGACCAGTTCGAGACGGCCGCCCCCAGCAGCAAGCTCGGCCAGGACCTGCTGCGTATGCGGGACTGGGCGGACGAGACGGAGACGGGGGACCGTGACGATCTCACTCCGGGTGTCTCCGACCGCGCCTGGGGGCAGATCTCCGTCTCCTCCAGGGAGTGTCTGGGGGCGAGCAAATGTGCCTACGGGGCGGAGTGCTTCGCCGAGGCCGCCCGTGAGCGGGCCAAACTCGCGGATGTCGTGGTGACCAACCATGCCCTGCTCGCCATCGACGCGATCGAGGGCGCCCCGGTCCTCCCGCAGCACGAGGTGCTGATCGTGGACGAGGCTCATGAGCTGGTCTCACGGGTCACCGGCGTAGCCACAGGCGAGCTCACTCCGGGCCAGGTCAACAGGGCGGTACGGCGGGCGGCCAAGCTCGTCAACGAGAAGGCGGCGGACTCACTCCAGACTGCTTCCGAGACTTTCGAACGTGTCATGGAGCTGGCGCTTCCGGGCAGACTCGAGGAAATTCCCGAGGATCTCGGATATGCGCTCATGGCCCTGCGTGACGCGGCCCGGACGGTCATCTCGGCCCTCGGTGCCACCCGGGACAAGTCCGTCCAGGACGAGGATGTCGTGCGGAAACAGGCGCTGGCGTCCGTCGAATCCATCCACGACGTCGCCGAGCGGATCACTCTCGGATCCGAGTACGACGTCGTGTGGTACGAGCGCCATGACCGTTTCGGGGCTTCCCTGCGAGTCGCGCCGCTCTCCGTCTCGGGGCTTCTCCGGGAGAAGCTCTTCGCCGACCGCTCCGTCGTCCTCACCTCCGCGACGCTCAAATTCGGGGGTGACTTCAATGGGGTCGGCGCCTCCCTCGGTCTCTCACCCGAGGGCGCCGAGGGGGAGGACGTCCCGCAGTGGAAGGGCCTGGATGTCGGCTCGCCGTTCGACTACGCCAAGCAAGGCATCCTGTACGTCGCCAAGCACCTCTCGGCCCCGGGCCGCGAGGGTTCACGTACCGACATGCTGGACGAGTTGGCCGAACTGGTGGAGGCATCGGGCGGACGCACACTCGGACTCTTCTCCTCCATGCGGGCCGCTCAGGCAGCGGCTGAGGAGCTGCGCAGCAGGCAGGACAGGCGTGTGCTGCTCCAGGGCGAGGAGACGCTCGGTGAGCTGATCAAGAATTTCGCGGCCGATCCCGAGACCTGCCTCTTCGGGACACTGTCCCTCTGGCAGGGTGTCGATGTGCCGGGACCGAGCTGTCAGCTGGTGGTGATGGACCGGATCCCCTTCCCCCGCCCCGACGACCCGTTGATGAGCGCTCGGCAGAAAGCGGTGGAGGAGGGCGGTGGCAATGGGTTCATGGCCGTTGCGGCGACGCATGCCGCTCTGTTGATGGCGCAGGGCGCCGGCCGACTGGTCAGGGCCATGGGGGACCGCGGCGTCGTCGCGGTGCTGGATCCCAGGCTGGCCACCGCGCGCTACGGCAGCTACCTGCGGGCTTCGCTGCCAGACTTCTGGTTCACCACGGACCGAAACCAGGTCCGCCGGTCACTGGCGGCAATCGACGCAGTGGCCAAGGAGGCCGGTCGGTAGGCCGTGACTGCGCTGCTGTGCCGCCAAAGCGAGAAACGGCGACAAGGGTCGAGAGGCTGAAAAAGCATGGGGAAGCGCGCCTGGATAAAGGCGCGGGAAAATGCTGAGAAATGGCAGGGCCCCGGAACCGGCGCAGTGAGTTCCGGAGCCCTGTTCAGGGCCGACGCGGTGCTCACACGCGTCGGAGCACAGCCACTACCTTGCCGAGGATCGTGGCGTCGTCACCGGGAATCGGCTGGTAGGCGGCATTGTGCGGCAGCAGCCACACGTGGCCGTCCTCGCGCTTGAAGCGCTTGACCGTGGCTTCGCCCTCCAGCATGGCTGCCACGATGTCGCCGTTCTCCGCGACCGGCTGGCGTCGCACGGTGACCCAGTCGCCGTCACAGATCGCGGCCTCGATCATCGAGTCGCCGACGACCTTGAGGACGAACAGCTCGCCGTCACCGACCAGCTGGCGGGGGAGCGGGAAGACATCCTCGACCGACTCCTCAGCCAGGATCGGCCCACCGGCGGCGATCCGGCCGACCAGCGGGACGTACGACGCTGCGGGCTTGCCCGTGGTGTCGGTGGTCTGGGTGCTCGGCTGGTCGGAGCCCCTGACCTCGTACGCCCGGGGCCGGTGCGGGTCGCGGCGCAGGAAGCCCTTGCGCTCCAGGGCCATCAGCTGGTGGGCGACGGACGAGGTGCTGGACAGCCCCACCGCCTGGCCGATCTCGCGCATGGAGGGCGGGTATCCACGGCGTTGCACGGAGTCCCTGATCACCTCGATGACCCGTCGTTGCCGGTCGGTGAGCCCGGAGCTGTCCGCCCGGATGCCGGGAGGCCGTCCGGGCAGCGAGCGCGCGGGGCGCGGGGGCAGCTGGCCCTCCGGGCCCGTAGCTGCGTCATTCATGGCATGCACCGGCTCGAGTCGGTTCTGCGAACGATCCTGGGCGGTGATGGTGGCGGTGTCTGCGGTCGTGGTCACGTCGTCGGCCCCTCTCGAGATGTTCTCTCCCTAGTTGGACAACGGTAGTGGCTTTCGAAAGGTTGCGCCAAACACACGTTCGAGTGAAAAAATGAAATATCCTTCACGTGAGCGCAGTGTCGGGTGTAAGAGCGCGGCCAGGGCCGAAAGGCAATTCGGTCGATTACGGTACCGTCCGCCGGTTGCGTTCGATGCCGCGGGGCGGTCGGCTGCGGAGCGTCGCACTGGGATCCCCGCCCGTCATCACCTTTTGTGCTGCCTGTGGCTGCCCGTCGTCGGCCGGTGGTCCCTGGTGGCCCGCGATCCGGCCGCCGAGGTGCTTCCCGTACTCTCTTGCGAGCCGGGCCGTCGCGGCGGCCGAGCGCGACACGCGCTCCGTGAAAGCGGTGGTGAACCCCAGATCTAGTGGTTGGATTGAAACAGCCACCCAGAAGTTGTGGTCCCTGGTCCTTCGTGGCTCGGGTCATCGCCTATGCTTGGGGCTGCTTCGAGGGGCTCGTTCCGGGCCCGGCGAGGCTATTCAGTCGTACTGCGAAGGAGGCTCGGGAACCATGCACTGCCCCTTCTGCAGGCACCCTGACAGCCGCGTTGTCGACAGCCGCACCACGGACGACGGCACGTCGATCCGCCGGCGTCGCCAGTGCCCCGACTGCTCCCGCCGTTTCACCACGGTGGAGACGGCCTCACTGATGGTGATCAAGCGCAGTGGGGTCACCGAACCGTTCAGCCGTACGAAGGTCATCTCGGGTGTGCGGAAGGCGTGCCAGGGGCGGCCGGTCACCGAGGACGCTCTCGCGAAACTCGGCCAGCAGGTCGAGGAGGCGCTGCGCGCCACCGGGGGTGCCGAGCTGACCACCCACGATGTCGGGCTGGCCATACTCGGCCCGTTGCAGGAACTCGACCTTGTCGCGTATCTGCGCTTCGCGTCCGTATACCGGGCTTTCAATTCGCTCGAAGACTTTGAGGCCGCCATCGCGGAACTCCGCGACGCGCAGCCCCCCGCAGTGGGATGTGAGTGCGGAGCGGCCCCTGTGGCCCCCGTACCCGCCACTGCTACCGACTGACCCTCCGGGGTCGGCGGACACAGACCTGCCTGCGGTGCTTCCTGCGCCGCAGGTGTCAGACAGACACAGTGCCATGGGAAGAACTGGGCACTTTTGGGCGTTTTAGCCCGCATATGGGAGGCGGCATGACAGAGACGGCGAGCGGCCCGGCACGAGGTTCCCGCGCGAAGGGAGCCAAGGCGGCTGCAAATCGGCAGGGGCTGCGCAGCGAGCGCATCCACACCACTCCCGGCGTGCATCCGTACGACGAGGTCGTCTGGGAACGCCGTGATGTCGTCATGACCAACTGGCGCGACGGCTCGGTCAACTTCGAGCAGCATGGCGTCGAGTTCCCCGACTTCTGGTCGGTGAACGCGGTCAACATCGTCACCAGCAAGTACTTCCGCGGCGCGGTCGGCGCGGACAACCGCGAGAACAGCCTCAAGCAGCTCATCGACCGTGTGGTGAAGACGTACCGCAAGGCTGGCGAGGAGAACAGTTACTTCGCCTCTCCGGAGGACGCCGAGCTCTTCGACCACGAGCTCACCTACGCGCTGCTGCACCAGGTCTTCAGCTTCAACTCGCCGGTCTGGTTCAACGTCGGCACGGCCCAGCCCCAGCAGGTCAGCGCCTGTTTCATCCTCTCCGTCGACGACTCCATGGAGTCCATCCTCGACTGGTACAAGGAAGAGGGGATGATCTTCAAGGGCGGCTCGGGCGCCGGCCTCAACCTCTCCCGTATCCGTTCCTCCAAGGAACTGCTCTCCTCCGGCGGCAACGCTTCGGGCCCGGTCTCCTTCATGCGCGGGGCCGACGCCTCCGCAGGAACGATCAAGTCCGGTGGCGCCACCCGCCGCGCGGCCAAGATGGTCGTCCTCGATGTCGACCACCCGGACGTCGAGGCCTTCATCGAGACCAAGGTGAAGGAGGAGGAGAAGATCCGCGCCCTGCGCGACGCGGGCTTCGACATGGACCTGGGCGGCGACGACATCACGTCCGTCCAGTACCAGAACGCCAACAACTCGGTCCGGGTGAACGACGAGTTCATGCACGCGGTCGAGGCCGGATCCCAGTTCGGTCTGCGCTCGCGCATGACCGGCGAGGTCATCGAGAAGGTCGACGCCAAGGCCCTCTTCCGCAAGATGGCCGAGGCCGCGCACGTCTGTGCCGACCCCGGGATCCAGTACGACGACATCATCAACCGGTGGCACACCTCGCCCGAGACGGGCCGGATCACCGCGTCCAACCCGTGCAGCGAGTACATGCACCTGGACAACTCGTCGTGCAACCTCGCCTCGCTCAACCTCATGAAGTTCCTGCGCGACGACGACCGGGGCAACCAGTCGTTCGACGCCGAGCGCTTCGCCAAGGTGGTCGAGCTGGTCATCACTGCGATGGACATCTCGATCTGCTTCGCCGACTTCCCCACCGAGAAGATCGGTGAGACGACCCGCGCCTTCCGTCAGCTCGGCATCGGCTACGCCAACCTCGGCGCGCTGCTCATGGCGACCGGTCACGCGTACGACAGCGACGGCGGCCGCGCGCTGGCCGGCTCCATCACCTCGCTGATGACCGGCACCTCGTACAGGCGCTCCGCCGAGCTCGCCGCGGTCGTCGGCCCGTACGACGGCTACGCCCGGAACGCGGACGCCCACCAGCGCGTCATGAAGCAGCACGCGGACGCCAACGCGTCGGCCACGCGCACCGACGACCTGGACAGCCCGGTCTGGGCCGCAGCCACGGAGGCCTGGCAGGACGTCCTGCGCCTCGGCGAGAAGAACGGTTTCCGCAACGCACAGGCTTCGGTGCTCGCACCGACCGGCACCATCGGTCTGATGATGGACTGCGACACCACAGGAGTCGAGCCCGACCTGGCCCTGGTGAAGTTCAAGAAGCTCGTCGGCGGCGGCTCGATGCAGATCGTGAACAACACGGTCCCCAAGGCCCTCAAGCGTCTCGGGTACCAGCCGGAGCAGGTCGAGGCGATCGTCGCCCACATCGCCGACCACGGCAATGTCGTCGACGCCCCCGGACTCAAGCCGGAGCACTACTCGGTCTTCGACTGCGCCATGGGTGAACGTTCCATCGCGCCCATGGGCCACGTACGGATGATGGCGGCCGCCCAGCCGTTCCTCTCCGGAGCGATCTCCAAGACGGTCAACATGCCGGCGTCCAGCACGGTCGAGGACGTCGAGGAGATCTACCTCCAGGGCTGGAAGCTCGGCACCAAGGCGCTCGCCGTGTACGTCGAGAACTCCAAGGTCGGCCAGCCGCTCTCGGCCAAGACCAAGTCCGCAGGGGAGGCTGAGGAGAAGACGGAGCCGAAGACCGAGAAGGTCATCGAGTACCGCCCGGTCCGCAAGCGCCTGCCGAAGGGCCGCCCCGGCATCACCACCTCCTTCACGGTGGGCGGCGCCGAGGGGTACATGACGGCCAACTCCTACCCGGACGACGGTCTCGGTGAGGTCTTCCTGAAGATGTCCAAGCAGGGGTCGACCCTCGCGGGCATGATGGACGCCTTCTCGATCGCGGTCTCGGTCGGTATGCAGTACGGCGTCCCGCTGGAGACGTACGTATCGAAGTTCACCAACATGCGCTTCGAGCCGGCCGGTATGACGGACGACCCCGACGTACGGATGGCGCAGTCGATCGTCGACTACATCTTCCGCCGTCTGGCGCTCGACTTCCTGCCCTTCGAGACGCGCTCGGCGCTGGGTATCCACTCGGCCTCGGAGCGTCAGCGCCACCTGGACACCGGTTCTTACGAGCCGGGCGACGACGACGTGGACGTGGAGGGCCTGTCCCAGTCCGCACCGCGCCAGGTGGAGGCCCCGAAGGCAGCCACGCCGCAGCCGGAGGCCGCTGCCGAGGTGCCCGCTCCGAAGCAGGCGCACAACTCGACCGAGTTGATGGAGATCACGCTGGGCCTGAACGCCGATGCCCCGCTCTGCTTCTCCTGCGGTACGAAGATGCGCCGTGCGGGCAGCTGCTACCTCTGTGAGGGGTGCGGCTCGACCAGCGGCTGCAGCTGACACGGGCAGCAATCGCGGCTGACGCATTCCTGAGCACCGGCCGCCGGGGACGCTGAACCGCGCCGGAGAGGGCGCCGACCACTGGTCGGCGCCCTCTTCCCGTGGCTCCGGAGGCCGCGGGGTGGCCCAACAGACCGTTGTGACCGCTTGGTTGACCGCAATGACCGACTATGTGATCGGTAGGGAAAGCGGCCCGGACGTATGCGGTAGCGGATCAGGACGGGCTTCGCCGGAGCGTGAGCGGCGTCACTCTCCTGGCCGTACGATGGCGCGGTGCTGGTCAAGTGGATTCGCTGCACGGTGACAGACCCCAGAGGGTTCGAGCAGGGGCAGCGGAGGTGGGCGGGGCTGCTGGGTGAGCCGGGATTCCGGGGGCAGGGGGGCGGTTGGAGCCGCGGTCGGCCGAGTGTGGCGCATGTGTTCGCCTTCTGGGAGAGCCGGTCCTTCTACGACTCGTTCATGGCGCGTGCGCACGACCGGCTCGCTGCCGCGCAGGCAGGCACGTTCAAGGACATGCAGGCCAAGCTCTTCGAGCACCGGTTCGATGTGAGAACAGGGTTCGAGCCCCGCTTCGGGGACGCGGACGTGGTCCGGGTCGCGCACTCCCGTGTGCACTCCGAGCGGGCCGAGCACTTCGCGCTGATGCAGGAGAAGATCTGGAACCCGGCGATGGCGGGGTCACCCGGGATGCTGCGCGCCATGTTCGGAGAGGCGCCCGGGGACGAGTTCCTCGTGCTCTCGATGTGGCAGTCGGCGGCCGAGCGCGGGAAATACCGGCCGGAGCGGATCGAGCGGCTGTCGCTGCGGGCCCAGACCGACGCGGATGTGGCGGCGCTGGCGGGCGACGTCGTTCAACTGGAACCGTCCTGGACCGTATGAGCGGCCATCGGCCGGTCGGACAGGCCAGGGGCTCATTGGCTCAGTCGGCGGCCATCCGATCTACTGTTTTGGCATGGCACGACCACAACGCATCGTTCTCGTCCGGCACGGGGAGTCGGAGGGCAACGCTGATGACACGGTGTACGAACGCGAACCCGACCACGCCCTGAGGCTCACCCCGAGCGGCTGGAGGCAGGCGGAGGCGACCGGGGCGCGGCTGCGGGAACTCTTCGGCCGGGAACAGGTGAGCACCTATGTCTCGCCGTATCGCCGCACCCACGAGACCTTCCGGGCCTTCGGTCTCGATCCGGAACAGGTAAGGGTCAGGGAGGAGCCCCGGCTGCGCGAGCAGGACTGGGGGAACTGGCAGGACCGGGACGAGGTGCGTCTCCAGAAGACATATCGCGACGCCTACGGCCACTTCTTCTACCGGTTCGCACAGGGGGAGTCCGGGGCCGATGTCTACGATCGCGTCGGATCGTTCCTGGAGAGCCTCCACCGGAGCTTCGAGGCGCCCGACCATCCGCCGAACGTCCTGCTGGTCACGCACGGGCTGACGATGCGGCTCTTCTGCATGCGCTGGTTCCACTGGTCGGTCGCGGAGTTCGAGGCGCTGTCCAACCCGGGGAACGCGGAGTCGCGGACACTGGTGCTGGGGGAGGACGGCAAGTACACGCTGGACCGGCCGTTCGACCACTGGCGCGTTCCGGAACCGTATGGCGTCACCGGTTAGAGTGGGGGCGAGATGACCGCTGAATCCTCTTTTCACTCCGTTTCCGGATCTCTTCCCGATGCTTTCGGACGCGCGCGGGCCAGCCTGCGCGGGCTCTCCGTCGGTGATGCCCTGGGCTCCCAGTTCTTCGCACCTGACAACTATCCGCTGCTGGCCCGGCGTGAGCCGCCCGCAGGTCCCTGGCGGTGGACCGACGACACCGAGATGGCCTGTTCGGTGCTGGCGGTACTGGCGTCGGAGGACCGGATCGACCAGGACGCACTCGCCACTTCCTTCGCCGCGCACCATGACTTCGACCGGGGCTATGGCCCGGCGGTCAACCGGATGCTGCGGCTGGTCAGGGAAGGGGGCGACTGGCGGGAACTGGCCAGCGCGCTCTTCGACGGCCGGGGTTCGTGGGGGAACGGCGCCGCGATGCGGATCGCCCCGCTCGGCGCCTGGTACGCCCACGATCCGGAGCAGGCCACGCACCAGGCCGAGATCTCCGCCTACACGACACATCAGCACCGTGAGGCGGTGGTGGGCAGCATGGCGGTGGCCGCTGCCGCCGCTCTGGCCGCCGATCCTGCGGGGCCCCCGACCGCAGCGGCCCTGCTGGACGGCGTGATCGGACTCGTACCGCGCAGCGCCGTGGAAGCGGGACTGCGCCGGGCCAAGGACATGCTGGACTACGACGACGCCGGTACGGTCGCCGCAGTGCTGGGATGTGGTCGGCGGACCAGCGCGCACGACACCGTGCCGTTCGCGCTGTGGTCGGCCGCGCGGGGCCTCGGTGATTTCGAGCGGACGTTCTGGACGACGGCCCAGGTAGGCGGTGACGTCGACACGACCTGCGCGATCGCGGGAGGCGTCGTGGCCGCGGGGGTGGGCGGTGTGCCGCCTGCCGATTGGCTGGAGCGGACCGAGGAACTCCCCGAGTGGACACCGTCGCGCCCGTCGTGACGTGACGGGCGCTGTGTTTGCCACTGGCGGGGTCGCCGCGCGGGGAAGGACGGGGAAGACGCGTAAGGCCGCCCGTTTGCCGATGTCGGCCGTCCAAGGAGCTCGTGTCGCCGACACGCTGTGGGCCGCGCTGCACGGACTGGTGACCGCCGCGACCGGCCAAGCCACTGTCGCAACGATCTTGGCCGGCTGTGCCAGGGCCCGCGACGCGCTGTTCTCCCCGCCGGGATTTGCGGTGCGCACCATACTTCACGAATGTGACAACGCTGCAGTGGAACGGTCCCATGAGCCGAACGCTGGCTGGTCGCCGCGCCATTCGCCCGACTCATCAAAGAGGTTGTGCAGCAACGAATCAGAGGTGGTGGGCGTTCGCCCGGACGGGTGGGCGATCTGATCTGCGGCGTGGGACCAGGGTCGAGGATGTCCCATTTGAATGTGTGCGGATGTGAATTTTTGGACAATGACATCGCCTGAACTGTCGACACAGTGATGGTGTCGCTGCCGCGTCGCTGGGGTCGTTGAATCCGGAGGCGGTACCGGGGTGTCGCGGGAGGTGTCAGGCGGCGTACCCTGACTGGCGCCATGCCGTACGAACCACCTACGCACACCGTCGAGCGCTCACTGCGCGCCACTACGGGTGCCAAGACCGTCGCCGGCGTCGACGAGGTCGGACGCGGAGCCTGGGCCGGTCCCGTCACCGTCTGCGCCGCAGTCACCGGACTGCGTCGACCGCCGACCGGACTCACCGACTCCAAGCTGATCAGCCCCAAGCGCCGTACGGAGCTGGTCGGCCTGCTGGAGTCGTGGGTCACTGCCTTCACACTCGGGCACGCCTCTCCGCTGGAGATCGACGAGCTGGGGATGACGGCAGCGCTGCGACTGGCCGCCGTGCGGGCACTCGAAGCACTTCCAGTCCGCCCGGACGCGGTGATCCTCGACGGCAAGCACGACTATCTCGGTCTTCCCTGGCGGGTCCGAACGGTGATCAAGGGTGACCAGTCCTGCGTCGCCGTAGCGGCCGCCTCGGTGATCGCCAAGGTGCGCAGGGACGCGATGATGGCCGAGCTCGCTGCGGAGTCCGATGTGTGCGGGGGCTTCGCCTTCGAAGCCAACGCGGGCTATCCCTCGCCTGTGCACAAAGCGGCGCTGGAGGAGCGGGGGCCCACCCCGCACCACCGGCTCTCCTGGTCCTATCTGGACGGGCTGCCCCAGTGGCGGCACCTGAAGAAGACCCGTCTCCCCACGGAGGCCGTCGCGCTGGAAAGCGGAGGCCAACTCGGCTTCGACTTCTGAACTTTCAGTGGACCGGCGGAGAAAAAATCTGTCCGAATCGCACTGACGTGCCCACCCGGTGGTGCCACGTGCGCCACCGTTTGATAGACATCCATTCATGCCTCTCATCCCCGAGGAGTCTCAGATTCACGAGAGTGCCCAGGGTCCCCGCGTTGCTCCGGCCGCCGGCCGTACTGCGTCGACCCCTCGTCCCGTACCCGGCCCGCGTCCCGCGGCCGTGCCACGCCCCGCTCGTCCGGGGCCCCGTCCTGCTGCCAGGCCTGCGCCCACCGCGCCTCCCGCGCAGCGGACATCCTCTTCCCAGCGTTCGGACAACCGGTCGGGCAACCGTCCGGAGGCCCGTCCTGAGACACCTGCTGGAGACTCTTCCGCGCCGCAGGTCCAGCTGATCCCCGCTTCGGC
Source organism: Streptomyces sp. NBC_01471 (assembly GCF_041438865.1). Taxonomy (NCBI): domain Bacteria; kingdom Bacillati; phylum Actinomycetota; class Actinomycetes; order Kitasatosporales; family Streptomycetaceae; genus Streptomyces; species Streptomyces sp. NBC_01471. The sequence continues at coordinate 1,634,526 of NZ_CP109450.1, read as the reverse complement.
GGACGGTGCGCTGGACGCGGCGGAGGAAGCGGTCGACCTGCTGCTCGACGCCGGTCGCGCACCGGGCGACGTCCTGGTGTTCACCACCGGCGAGCAGCACCCGTGGGCAGCTCACGAGCTGTCCTTCGGTGAAGTCGCCTACTGGGCGCAGCACGATGCCCGCGAGGACGTCTTCTACGCGAGCGCCGATGCCGTGGGCCGGGCGAAGGCCCGTCCCGTAGTGGTGGTCGCGCTCAACGGCGGAACCGATGAATCCATTGCCCAGGTGCTGCCTGCGGCAAGGGAGTACGCGGGCGCGCTGCTGATCGTCTGTGGTGACCCGCAGCGCGTCAGTGCCGGGCTCGGTGCAGGCGTCTGAACCGTACGTCCCGTCCCGCCCGGCCCACTCCGGCAAGGAGTGGGCCGGGCGGAGCACGTTCGGCCGGGGGCTTGCCTGGCGCGGAAGGTACGGCAACGGACGTTGTTGCGGCGAGTCGTTGGGTGCCCCTCAGACGGCCTCGGTCAGCGGGCCGCGACCCGGCGCAGCGCGGCCGGTGCACCCGAACGGATAGGCGCCGGGGGCGAGTCGGTGCCGCTGCTGCCGATGCCGGCCGGGTGGGAGAGCGAGTTGGGCCGCCGCCCCCCGCGACCCTCGCCCAGCACCTGCCAACCGCCCCGGGTGAGCGTGATGTACGCCCCGCAGCGCAGCCCGTGCAGCGTGCAGGCATCGCGCAGTCCCCACATCCACGCACCGTCCTCCTCCGTCCACCGCTCGTCCCCCTCGCGGCAGTAGAGCAGTACGGCGGTGCGGATCGGCGTGCGGCGGCGGAGATCGTGCGGGACGACCCGGCGCAGATGGTCGAGGAGCGCGTTGCGCAAGTCCCAGCCGTCCGCGGGAGTGGAACGGCGGGTGAACGAGGCGCTGGCGACGAGCCGTTCCTCATGATCGAGCACGGCCACGACGGCGGTCGAAGGAGTGGGGTGATGTCTGGAGTGCAGACCGCTTACGACCTCACGGGGGCTGCGGAGCAGGGGTATGCCCGCGGCGGCCCACTCGGCAGGTTCCAGCATCCGCCCGATCCGGTTGCCCGAGTCTGCGGACACGGACGTCGAAGAGGCTGTCAGGGCGGCGGACGGAGCGAATCCGAAGGTCATGGTCCTCCCTTCGCATACGCGCCCATGGTGCGGGCAGGGTCGGGTGAGGCGCACCTGGACACAGCCCTTCCGAACACAGGCGGGCTGTGCGGGGAGCAATCCCAATTCTTCCCGCCGTACGGGTGGGCGGCAACGAGCAATTCGTACGACTGACGCGATTCTTCGTGGGTGGCTCACATATCCATGCCCACCGTGGCCCCTGGCGACCCCTGCCTTCACCCCTGAATGGCGAGGACCAGCGGAAACACCCCCTTCGCTCCGGACCGGCACAGCAGCCTGGCCGCCACGGCGAGAGTCCATCCGCTCGCCGAGAGGTCGTCGACCAGGAGAACGGGACCGCCGGCGGAGGCGAGCGCCGCGGCCAGTTCGGGTGGCACCGTGAACGCTTCGTGCAGCGCGCGCACCCGCTGGGCGCTGTTGCTCGGCGGGATCCGTTCGTAGGCCGACTGTGCGTACTCGACCCGGCCTAGCAGCGGCATGCGCCCGATGTCCGCGATGCGATGGCCGAGTGATTCGATGAGCTGGGGCCGGGTGTGCGAGGCGATGGTGACGACACCCACCGGCCGGGGCGGTGCGTCCTGACCACCCGAGGCCCATCCTCCCGGTCCCCGGGCCCAGTCGGCCAGCACGGTCACCACAGCGTCCGCCACCGCGTCGGGCACCGGGCCGTCGGGGGCCTGCGGTGCGAGCATCGGGCGCAGTCTGTTGCCCCAGCCGATGTCCGAGAGCCTGCCGAGCGCCCTGCCGGGAAGTGCCTGTTCGCCCTTGGCGATGCGGCCCTTGAGGTCGATGCCGACCGCTGCGAGTCCCGTCGGCCACATCTTCCGGGGCTCTACTTCTACGCCCGGCCTGCTCAGTTCACCCCGCGCCCCGTCCAGCGCCGCAGTGGAAACGTCTGCGGTGAAGCGGCCGCCCGCGCAGTTGTCGCAGCGACCACAGGGCGCTGCCTCCTCGTCGTCCAGCTGCCGGCGCAGAAACTCCATCCGGCAGCCGTCGGTGGTCGCGTAGTCCCGCATGGCCTGCTGTTCCGCCGCCCGCTGTCTGGCCACCCAGGCGTAGCGCTCCTCGTCGTAGGTCCAGGGCTGTCCCGTGGTGGTCCAGCCGCCCTTCACCCGGTTCACCGCGCCGTCGACGTCGAGGACCTTCAGCATCGTCTCCAGCCGGGTGCGCCTCAGCTCGACCAGGGGCTCGATGGCCGGCAGCGAAAGGGGCCTCCCCGCCTGGGCAAGGACGTCGAGGGTGCGCCGCACCTGCTGTTCGGGCGGGAAGGCGACCGAGGCGAAGTACTGCCAGATCGCTTCGTCCTCCTTTCCAGGCAGCAGCAGGACTTCCGCATGCTCGACACCGCGGCCCGCGCGGCCCACCTGCTGGTAGTACGCGATGGGGGAGGAGGGCGAACCGAGGTGGACCACGAACCCGAGATCGGGTTTGTCGAAGCCCATGCCCAGTGCGGATGTGGCGACGAGTGCCTTGACGCGGTTGGCGAGCAGATCGTCCTCCGCCTGCTGGCGGTCGGCGTTCTCGGTCTTGCCGGTGTACGAGGAGACGGCGTGGCCGCGCTGGCGCAGATAGGCGGCAACCTCCTCGGCAGCGGCGACCGTCAGTGTGTAGATGATTCCGGAGCCAGGCAGCTCGTCGATGTGATCGGCAAGCCAGGCCAGTCGGTGTGCGGCGTCCGGGAGCTGTACGACACCCAGGCTCAGGCTCTCCCGGTCGAGCGGACCCCGCAGGACCAGTGCGTCCGTACCCGCTCCTGTCCCCAATTGGTCGGCGACATCGGCGGTGACTCGCGAATTGGCCGTGGCCGTGGTGGCGAGCACGGGCACACCCGGCGGAAGGTCCGCGAGCATGGTACGCAGCCTCCGGTAGTCGGGCCGGAAATCGTGGCCCCAGTCGGAGATGCAGTGGGCCTCGTCGACCACGAGCAGACCAGTGGCCGCCGAGAGCTTGGGCAGTACGTCGTCCCGGAAGTCCGGATTGTTCAACCGCTCCGGACTCACCAGCAGCACGTCGACCTCGCCTGCGGACACTTCGGACTGGACCGTTTCCCATTCCTCAGTGTTCGAGGAGTTGATGGTGCGCGCCCTGATGCCGGCCCGTGCTGCGGCGTCCACCTGATTGCGCATCAGCGCCAGGAGGGGAGAGACGATCACAGTGGGGCCGCTCCCCTGAGCCCGCAGGAGCGAGGTCGCCACGAAATAGACCGCGGACTTGCCCCACCCGGTCCGCTGCACGACCAGCGCCCGGCGCTTGTCCGCGACAAGGGCCTCAATGGCCCGCCACTGGTCCTCGCGCAGTGTGGCGGCGCCGGTGGGGTCGCCGACGAGACGGGCCAGTACGGAGTCGGCCGATGCCCTGAGGCCGGAGCGGTCTGAGTTGGTCATGCCCCCATGCAACCTGATCGCACTGACAATGCGCGAATGAGACGGCCAGCCTGTGGATAACGTTATCCACAGGGGTCGCGGACCCGGGCGGATCGCGGGATCTTCGAGCCATGAACAAGCACGACGAAACAAACGGTCCTTCGCCCGTCCAGGAACAGGTCACGTTGCGCGGCCCTGCCGAACTCGCCGATGCGCTCCCCTATTTGCTCGGGTTCCATCCGACCGACTCAGTCGTGATGGTCGCGCTGCACGGAGCCCGTGGCCGTTTCGGCGGACGGCTCAGGCTCGGCATTCCACGCTCGCCGCAGGAGTGGCAGCCGGTCGCCGGCCAGCTCGCCGACGGGCTGGTCACCGGCAGTGAGAACCGGGGCCGGCGGCCGGAGGGCATCATCGTCTTCCTCTGCCAGGACCCTGGGCCGGGGGAGACCCCGGCGGACGTCATGGAACGCCTTCGTCCGTTCGCCCAGCACCTGCGTACGGCCTGCGGTGCCCTGGATGTGCCCGTTCCCGAAGCCCTCTGCATCTCAGACGGCAGATTCTTCTCCTACTGCTGTCCCGACACTCGATGCTGCCCTTCCGACGGGAATCCCATGGCCCTGCCCGGCACGTCGGTGATGGCCGCGGCTGCGGCGTACGCGGGAATCCAGGTGCGCGGATCGCTCCAGGAAATGGAGGCCAGGCTGACCCCGTGGCAGCCGCCTCGCACAGAGGCTCAGGAACGTGCACTGGACGAGGCGGCGGGCGCCCTGGTGCCGAAGATCCTGGCCGGAGCCGATCGTGAACAGGTAGGACAGGAGACGCTGGATGCGGCCCGGCGACTCGTCCGCCGCATCGGGCGGTCGCCGCAGGCGCCGGGCTGGGCCGAGGCCGATGCGGCGGACGATGCGCTCATCACCGACGATGAGGCCGCACTGGTTCTTCTGGGGCTCCAGGACCGCACGACACGCGACCGCGCCGCCGAGTGGATGGAAGGCCCGTCCGCCGGATCGGTCGTTCGGCTGTGGCGTGCTCTGGCCCGCCGCTGTGTCGGCCCGTACGCCGAATACGCCGCGGCGCCACTGACTCTCGCAGGATGGGTGGCCTGGTCGACAGGCGACGAACCGAGTGCCCGGGTGGCCCTGGGACGCGCTCTCGCCCTCGACCCCGGATACGTCTTCGCCCGGTTGCTTCACCAGGCGTGTAACGAAGGTCTCGACCCCGAGGCGCTCCGGCACTGCCTGCGCCGGGAGCGGAGCAATCGGGTGGCATCCGGGAAACCGCCGGCGCGGAGCGGCCGGCGTACCCCTCCCAAACCGCCGGGTGCCCGCCAGGACCCCCTTCCGGGAACCGATCGGCCCGGGACGCCGGCCGGGCGCGGCCGTTCGCGCCGCCGCAGCGGTCAGCGCGGGACGAGGAGCGGCCGATGAGAGCGGGACACAGGTGTGGCCGTGACCCGGCCGTGTCCGGCGCCGTTCATCCGGGTGGTGGTGCGCGGCGGTCCGCGCCGGGAGCTCCGCCGCAACCGGCCGCAGCGCTCAGGAGGCGGAAGATGGCTCTCAGCGTCCCTTCAGGAACACGCGGTGCGGCCGGGGGCCGTTCCACGGCGCCCGCTCCCGGGGCTGTGCCCGTAGGCCCGCGTCGGCGGGGCGAACTGCCCTCCGTGCACAACGCGTTGATCTGCGTGGGCCTTCCCGGACTCGCCATTTCGCCTGAGCACGGGCAACTTACCGGCCAGGGCTTCGACGGCTATTACCAGTCGGGGCGACGGCTCCTCTCCCGCTGCCATGTGCGGGTGTCCGGGCGTGAACCGGTTTCCGTCCGGGGCGGGTTGATCGCAGCCGGCCGGGCCCGGTTCGTCGCCGTTGTGCGTCTGCCCGGCGCGGCGGGGCCCGACCCCGAGCTGGTCGTGGAGCGCCTCCGCTCCGCGGATGGCACCGAGCGGATCACCCTGCGCAGCGCCTCGGACCGGGTTCTGCGGGTGCCGGTGGAGATCGGGCTCGGCACGGACCTGGCGTTCCTGGGAGCCGTCGCGGCCGGATCCCCGGGGGCGGAACTGCCCGCTACTGTCCATGGAGCAGGTCTACGCTGGGCGGGAGACGGGTGCCATGCCGTCGTCACGGCAGACCCTCCGCCGGAGGATGCGCTGGCCGCCACAGGACTGCTCAGGTGGCAGCTCGAAGTCCCTGCGGGGGGCTCCACAGACATTGAACTCCGAATCCGTACGGACACGCCGACCCGTCCGGCGGGCCCGCTGTTCACGGGCGCGCTCTCCCCGGCGAGTGCGGACGGCGACGATCCCCGGGCGCAGTCCCTGCTGCGCTCCAGCCTTGCGGATCTGCGCGCGATGCTCGTGCGCGATCCGGGCCACCCCGCCGACATCTATCCGGTGGCGGGCGTGCCATGGCGCTGCGGGTTCGCGCCGGCGGAGATCCTCTGGACCGCCCGGATGACGCTTCCCCTCGGTACACGTCTCGCCGCCGCCGCGCTGCGCAGACTCGCCCGCACCCAGCTCGGGGGGACCGGGCCCGGTGCCGGTCGTATCCCGGGGCCCCTCAGGGATGCCGGCCCCCATCTCCCACCCAGCTGTACCGGGGTGGAGGCGACGCTGCTCTTTCCCGTGCTGCTGGCGGAGGCCAGGCTCTGGGGCCTGGCCGAGCAGGAAGTGACAGCGCTGCTCCCGGCAGCCGAGCGATGTCTTGCATGGCTTCGCGCGGCGGCGGACGAGGAGAGCCTGCTCGGCGAGCCCGGAGCGGGAGGTCTGCAGCGCGCGGAGACCCAGGCGCACGCCCACCGTGCCGCGGTTCTCGCGGCCGAGCTGCTCGACGGGTGCGGCCGTCCGGGCGCGGACGGCTGGCGTCAGTGGGCCGCCACGCTCCGGGGCGGGTTCCGGCAGGCGTTCTGGATCGAGGACCGGACAGGGGGCAGACCCGCCGCCGCTCGTACCCCCGACGGCCAACTGGTTCCGCATCTGGGCGCCGGGACGGCTCATCTGCTGGACACCGGGCTGCTGGGCGGCGGCAGGTTCGCCGAGGGGCTGCTGGACAAGGTGCGGACCGAGCAGGTCGCCAGACTGCTGGGCGGTCCGGCGATGGACTCCGGCTGGGGGCTCCGCGGCCTCGGTGCCAGGGAGCGAGGCCACAATCCGTTCGGGCACCGGGGTGGAGCCGTACGAGTGCATGAGACGGCTGTCGCGGTCGCAGGGCTGGCGGCCTCGGGGTTCGAGAAGGAGGCGTCCTCGCTGCTCGGCGGAGTGCTCGCCGCGGCCGAGTCCTTCGGCCATCGGCTTCCTGAAATGTACGCCGGGGTGCAGCGGACTGAGGGTGGCGTCCCCCTTCCGCATCCGGCTGCCTGCCGTCCGGCGGCCGTGTCCGCAGCGTCCGGGATCCATCTCCTCATGACTCTCGCGGGTGTCCGTCCCGATGCTCCGGCAGGAACGGTCGCACTCAGACCGATGAGCAGCGCTCCGCTCGGCGCGATCCAGCTGTCGGGGCTGTCGGTGGCCGGACAGCCTTTCTCGGTGCGCGTCAGCAGGCTGGGTCTCGGGATGGTCGAGGAAGCCGCGGCCGGACTCCAACTGGGGTTGTGAACGGGCATGAGAGGCGACGGAGTACGGGTGAATTGGAGAACACCGTGGATGCCGAAGCGCGTGTTTATCGTCAGAGAGACGACTATGATCATGCCATGTCGCCCTACGACCCGTCGGCCTTTCCGCCCTTCGCTGTCACCGTCGATCTGGTCGTGCTCACGGTGCGCAGTCATGCGCTGTGCGCACTGGCTGTGCGCCGCGGAGAGGCGCCCTTCCAGGGCCGGTGGGCGCTGCCCGGCGGTTTCGTCAAGACGGATGAGGATCTCGGCGCAGCCGCTGCGCGGGAGTTGGCGGAGGAGACCGGGCTGTGTGCCCTCGATCCCTCGACCCCGGTCCCGGCTCCCGGCAACGGTGCGCATCTCGAACAGCTGGGCACCTACGGTGACCCGAAGCGTGACCCACGCATGAGGGTCGTCAGCGTGGCCCACCTGGCACTCGCCCCGGATCTGCCCGCGCCCCGTGCCGGTGGCGACGCCCACAGTGCCCGGTGGGCGCCCGTCGAAGTCCTCCTGGGCCAGGAGGGCGCAGTCGTCCGGGCTGCCGAGCCGCCCGAGCCCCTTGCCTTCGATCACGCGCGGATCCTCGCGGACGGTGTGGAGCGGGCCCGGTCGAAGATCGAATACTCCTCGCTGGCCACTGCCTTCTGCCCTCAGGAGTTCACGGTCGGTGAGCTCCGCCGGGTGTACGAGGCGGTATGGGGCGTGGTCCTCGATCCCCGTAATTTCCACCGCAAGGTCACCGGTACGCCGGGCTTCCTGGTTCCCTCGGGAGGCACCACGACCCGCCAGGGCGGTCGTCCCGCACAACTGTTCAGAGCGGGAGGCGCGACGCTGCTCAACCCCCCGATGCTCCGCCCCGAAGTGTGAGAACCACTGCCACGCTGCACCAAAAGTCCTAAATGTCGCGTTATCTTGCTTCGGTAGCCGCCCACGCCGCCCGGCGGCCCTGCTACCCGCGAGAGAAGCGATGCTCCAGGCCATCGGACTCACCAGCAACCCCCGCAAAGATGTGCCACCCGCGGTGGATGATTTGACCTTCGAGGCCGAAGCCGGCCAGATCACGGCACTGCTCGGCGCTCCGGGCGCCGGCAAGACCACCGCCCTGCGGCTGATGCTCGAACTGGACCGGGGTCGTGGCATCACCTACTTCCGTGGTCTTCCGCTGCATCGGATCGCCCGCCCGGCCGCCGAAGTGGGTGCGCTGCTCGGTGATGTGCCGGGGAACCCCGTGCGAACCGTGCGTGGGCAACTGCGCATGCTCTGTGCTGCGACGGGGGTGCCGGTCTCCCGCGCCGACGAATTGCTCGAAGGTATGGATCTCGAGAGCCTCGCCGATCAGCGGCTGGGCACGCTCTCCCACGGAATGGACCGCAGGCTCGGCCTCGCGGTCGCCCTGCTCGCCGATCCGCAGACGCTTGTCCTGGACGACCCGGCTGAAGGGCTCTCGCCGCGGGACAGCAGCTGGCTCTTCGGGCTGCTTCGCGACCATGCGGCCCAGGGCGGCACCGTTCTGTACACCACAAGCGACCCCAAGGCGGCGGCCCGCACGGCGGACCATGTCGTCACCATCGACGCCGGACGGCTCGCGGCGGACCAGAGTGGAGCCGAGTTCGCCCGCACCCGGCTCCGCCCCCGGGTTGCCGTACGCACACCCCACACGGCACGCCTTGCCGGACTGCTCGGCCGGGAGGCGCGCGAGGGACACCGCTCCGTGGAAGTCGTGGCTGAGAGCGGCAGCAGGCTCTCCGTCTACGGAAGCAGTTGCGCCGAGGTCGGCGAGACCGCGTTCCGGCACGGAGTTCTGATCCATCAGCTCGCCGACGAAACCGGCGACATGGGCCCGTCCGGCGAGACCGGCGCCCTGGTTCCCGGCGCGGTCGGCTCCGAACCCTTTGATCCCGGGCCTTCCGCGCCTCAACCCGTCCACCCGGAAGTGCCCGGCCCGGATGGTTCCCCCCGCGGCGCATCGGATCAGGATCACGGACCCTTCGACTCTGTGGGTTCTGCTGCTGACGCCCCCGTACCCGCGGCCCGATCCGCGCTTCCGGAGCTCCAGTCCCTGATCGCGGCGCGATCCGAACTCTCCGAACGGCAGCCGATGATCACTCCCCTCCCGGCCAGGGGGCCGATCAGGCCGCTCCGTTACGAGTTGCGCCGAGTCTTCGGCGTCCGGACGACGCTTCTCGTCGTAAGCGCTATCGTCGCCGTCTCCATCGTCCTGTCCGTCGTGCTCGCCAGGACCGGGCAGGCGCCGCTCTCTCATTCGCTGATGGCGTGGCCTGCGCTCCTTCCCCTGCCGCCCGCAGCCTTCGCGGCCGGGCTGCTCGGAGCTCTCGCGTTCGGTGACGAATTCCGCTACCCGACGCTGGCTGTGGGTCGTGGCGGTGTCCCGAGGCGGTTCGGCCTGCTCGTCGCCAAGCTCGCCGTATCGGGTGCGACGGCCCTCCTGCTGGCCCTGATCACGGCCGCGGCCGATGCCGGGGCCCTCCGCCTCGTGTACGGGGGCGACTTGGGCGACCTCCCGCAGAATTGGCTGTCCCTGGTGGTGGGTTGGTCGGGGCTGGCCATCGGCTGCGCCTGGGCGGGGCTGCTGGGTGCCGGTGTCTTCAGGAGTACGACAGCGGGGCTGGCCGCCGTACTCTCGGTCCCGGTCGCCGTAGTGCCGCTGGTGCAGGCCGCACTGGCGGCACCGGCCGCCCGCTCGGTCGCGGGGCTCCCCGGCAGGCTCCGTGAACTCGCGTGGGGCTGGCCCCACGAGGCGGACCGCTGGCTGATCGCTGGTCTCCGGCTCCTGTCGCAGCCTGTCGGCGTGGCCCTCTCGGTGTCGCTCGGGGCCCTGCTCTGCGCATATCTGCTCACCGGCCTTCGAGGCAGGGCCCGTTGGTGATCATCCAGGCCCGCTTGGCTGCGCCTTGCAGGCAACTCCTGGGAGTATGCCCGGTTCTTTCCGATAAGGCGTCAATTGCGGGGAGGTCGGTGATCACCCTTTCGTGTGCTTTTCACCAAAGACCTCAAGGGGGGCCCTGGGCGCGCCGACAAAGGATGCGTGACTACCCTTGCGCACTCCATGATGACCAACGCCCGCTCCGCCGAGTCCGGCCTCGCAGGCTCGGGTGAACTCGACCGCTATCCGTACGCAGAGGCACCCGGTGCCGGCCGCGCCGGAGCTCCTTCCTGGAACGGCGGCGATGCCGAACTGGGAAGGGCGGGCCGGCGGGCGACGGGCAGCCGTGGCCGCGGTCTGCACGGCCAGCTGGTTCAGCAGCTCGGCCAGATGATTGTCTCCGGCGACCTCGGTGCCGACCGCCCGCTGGTTCCCGAGGAGATCGGTCAGCGTTTCGAGGTGTCCCGCACGGTGGTGCGGGAGTCGTTGCGTGTTCTTGAGGCCAAGGGTCTGGTCAGTGCCCGTCCCAATGTGGGGACCCGCGTCCGCCCGGTCAGTGACTGGAATCTGCTGGACCCGGACATCATCGAATGGCGTGCATTCGGGCCGCAGCGGGACGACCAGCGACGGGAGCTGAGCGAGCTGCGCTGGACGATCGAGCCGCTGGCCGCGCGCCTGGCCGCGGGGCATGGGCGTGAGGACATGCAGCAGCGTCTCGCGGACATGGTCGAGATCATGAGCCACGCTCTGGCTCAGGGTGATTCGGTGACTTTCTCCCGCGCCGATGCCGAGTTCCATGCCCTGCTGATCCAGCTCGCGGGCAACCGCATGCTGGAGCACCTCTCGGGCATCGTCTCGGGCGCCCTCCAGGTCTCCGGTGGCCCTGTCACGGGGTGTGACCGTCCCACCGAGATCTCTCTCGTCCATCACGCGCGGATCGCTGACGCGCTCGCCGCGAACGACCCGCAGGCCGCGGAGGCGGCCATGCGTCAACTGCTGACCGTCCACCCGGAGGTGGAGCGCGTCGTTCCCGCGCCGCGCGTGCATTGAGCGCCCGGCGCAGCCGGGAAGCGGGCGTGAACCCGGTGCCGCCGGATCCCCGGGGGGTCCGGCGGCATAATTGTGGGTATGCGTCCATTGGGGAGCCGTATGTCGCGAATAGGGTGTGACTCGGGCCACGCGGATTGGGCGTAACACTCTTTGAGGCAGCGCGATGACCTAAGAGGTGGTAGCCGAAGAGGGAATGCAGGCGTCGTTGGCGGCGCTGTACAGCTCCGAAGCTCAGCCCGCGCCGTCGGTCATCCCCAGCCGGCGGTCGTCGGTTCCAGGCCCGTCAAGGGCGGAGCCGGAAGCCGTTTCCATCGTTTCGAGAGGTTGTTCGTGTCGGCCAGCACATCCCGTACTCTCCCGCCGGAGATCGCCGAGTCCGAGTCTGTCATGGCGCTCATCGAGCGGGGAAAGGCTGATGGGCAGATCGCCGGCGACGATGTACGCCGGGCCTTCGAGGCTGACCAGATTCCGGCCACCCAGTGGAAGAACGTTCTGCGCAGCCTCAACCAGATCCTCGAGGAAGAGGGTGTGACTCTGATGGTCAGTGCCGCGGAGTCGCCGAAGCGCCCCCGCAAGAGCGTCGCAGCGAAGAGCCCGGTGAAGCGCACCGCCACCAGGACTGTCGCGGTCAAGACGACCGCGTCGAGGACCGTGGCGGCCGCTGCCGCTCCTTCTGCCGACAGTGTGGACGCTGTGGCTGACGATGCCGAGCCCGCGAAGAAGGCTGCTGCCAAGAAGACGGCTGCCAAGAAGACCGCCGCGAAGAAGACGGCAGTCAAGAAGACCGCGGCCAAGAAGACCGCCTCCAAGAAGGATGCCGACGAGCTCCACGACGGCGACGAGGCCGCCGAGGAGACCCCGGTCGCCAAGTCCGGCGAGGAGGAGGAAGAGGGCGGCGAGGCCAAGGGCTTCGTTCTCTCCGACGACGACGAGGACGACGCGCCCGCGCAGCAGGTCGCCGTTGCCGGTGCCACCGCGGACCCCGTCAAGGACTATCTGAAGCAGATCGGCAAGGTCCCGCTCCTCAACGCGGAGCAGGAGGTGGAGCTCGCCAAGCGCATCGAGGCCGGGCTCTTCGCCGAGGACAAGCTGGCCAACGCCGACAAGCTCGCGCCGAAACTCAAGCGTGAGCTGGAGATCATCGCGGAGGACGGCCGCCGGGCGAAGAACCACCTGCTCGAGGCCAACCTCCGTCTGGTGGTCTCGCTCGCCAAGCGCTACACGGGCCGCGGCATGCTCTTCCTGGACCTGATCCAGGAAGGCAACCTCGGTCTGATCCGCGCGGTCGAGAAGTTCGACTACACCAAGGGCTACAAGTTCTCCACGTACGCCACCTGGTGGATCCGTCAGGCGATCACCCGCGCCATGGCCGACCAGGCCCGCACCATCCGTATCCCGGTGCACATGGTTGAGGTCATCAACAAGCTCGCGCGCGTACAGCGCCAGATGCTCCAGGACCTGGGCCGCGAGCCCACCCCGGAGGAGCTGGCCAAGGAGCTCGACATGACCCCTGAGAAGGTCATCGAGGTCCAGAAGTACGGCCGTGAGCCGATCTCCCTGCACACTCCGCTGGGCGAGGACGGTGACAGCGAGTTCGGTGACCTCATCGAGGACTCCGAGGCGGTCGTCCCGGCCGACGCGGTCAGCTTCACGCTCCTCCAGGAGCAGCTGCACTCGGTCCTGGACACGCTCTCCGAGCGTGAGGCGGGCGTGGTCTCCATGCGCTTCGGTCTCACCGACGGCCAGCCGAAGACGCTGGACGAGATCGGCAAGGTCTATGGCGTGACGCGTGAGCGTATTCGCCAGATCGAGTCGAAGACCATGTCGAAGCTGCGACACCCGTCGCGTTCGCAGGTGCTGCGCGACTACCTCGACTAGTCCGTCCGCCGCAGGATGCGCCGAAGCGGGTCCGTATCTCTCCGTAACGAGGGGTGCGGGCCCGCTTCGCGTTCCCGGTGTGGGTGTACGTGCCACGAGACTGGTTCACTCTGAGTGAGACAAGTTCACTGGAGAGTCAGGAAGTCGTATGTGTCGTCCTATCGTCCGAGCACTGACAGGCGTGCTGGCGCTGGCCGCGACAGCACTGCCGCTGGGCGCGCCCGTGCCCGCCTCCGCCGCGGAAAGGGCGGTGATCGGCGGTCAGGGGGTATCCGTGACGGACAGCCCCTGGGTGGTCGCCGTGTCCAGCCGTGAGCGCTTCGGGGCGAGCCGGGCGGGCCAGTTCTGCGGGGGAGTGGTCGTGTCGCCGCGGGAGGTTGTTACGGCGGCCCACTGTCTGAGTCAGGAAGTCCTCGGGGCCTCGCTGGGCCAAGTGCATGACCTGTCGGTCGTCGCGGGCCGCAGTGACCTGCGTACGTCGGCCGGCCGGGAGATCCACGTGCAGTCCACCTGGACCGACCCGCGGTACGACCGGGTGAGCAATGCGGCAGATCTCGCCGTGCTGACGCTTTCCCGGGCACTGCCCAGCTCGTACGCGATCAGGATCGCCGATCCGCATGACCCGGCGGAGGAGCCCGGTACGGACGCGACCGTCTACGGCTGGGGCGATACGGCCGGTACGGGGGACTACCCCTCCGGGCTGCATGCGACCCGGGTCTCGGTACTGCCTGACGCGCAGTGCGCGTCCGCGTACCCGGGGTCGTCGAGCGGTACTTTCCAGGCGGAGACCATGCTCTGCGCCGGTGAGCCCCAGGGTGGGCATGATGCGTGTCAGGGCGACAGCGGGGGGCCGCTCGTTGCTCGGGGGCGGCTCATCGGACTGGTCTCGTGGGGTGCGGGCTGCGGCCGGGCGAAGAGCCCGGGTGTCTACACGCGGATGTCCGCGATGGCGCAGGCTGTGGCGTCGCACAGCTGACGGGGGCCGACAGTGGCCGTTGCCGGGCGCTGGCCGGTCCCGCGCCGGACACGCCGACTAGGCGACCTTGGCGTCTCATGTGACGCGTCAGAGGCCCGCTGAAGCCCTCGGGGTCGTTGCCTCGTCCGGGCATGAGAACGGGCGGCCTCTCCTGTGGGTGCAGGCGGGGCCGCCCGTCGACCGGGCTGATACCGGTCCTTGGCTCGTCGTGGGTGCGAGGTGTCAGCGGTCCTCTTCTTCGGAATGGTTCGGGACGGCCGTCAGGCGATCCGTCTCATCCTGGATGTCCGCGGCGATCTTCTTGAGTTCTGGCTCGAACTTGCGACCATGGTGGGCGCAGAAGAGCAGTTCGCCACCGCTGGTGAGGACAACGCGCAGGTATGCCTGGGCGCCGCACCGGTCGCAGCGGTCAGCGGCCGTCAGCTGGCTCGCGGGGGTCAGAACAGTAGTCACGTCGCCTCTTCTCTAGCTCGACGAGCTGTCGTACCAGGGTCAACATCCAACCAGGCCCAAAACGTTCCCGCTCGTGGCTTTTCCTTGAAACTTTTTGTCAAGGTGGCTGTCTGATGCCGATTGGCGGCGAATAAGCCGTATTGCGGTGGCTTTACGGTTTCGCGTTGCTTGTCATCGGTTGATCCTCCCGGCTGGCTGCCGGTTGTTGATGAGGACGTGCCCGGAGCCTAAATGGTTCATGCCTGGAAGGGAACGTGATGTGTGCTTCACTCCATCCAGCTATCGAACAGATGTACGGTGCTGGTTTGGCGCCCGTCTCTTCTAGGGTGGCGTAACAACGGCTCTACCAGGGCTCGATAGGCTCTGACGGGCGACCGACGCCCGGGCCTTACCCATTGGGCCCCAAAATAAATTCAGCGAGGAGCGAACCGCGTGACCGCCGATACGTCCGTGCCTTCCACTGCGCTGCTGAGCGGTGCAGACCGTGACGGCTCCAACTACACCGCGCGGCACCTGCTCGTACTCGAAGGGCTCGAAGCGGTCCGCAAGCGGCCCGGCATGTACATCGGGTCCACCGACAGCCGCGGTCTGATGCACTGCCTCTGGGAGATCATCGACAACTCGGTCGACGAGGCTCTTGGTGGCTACTGCGACCACATCGATGTGACCCTCCATGAGGACGGCTCCGTCGAGGTCAGGGACAACGGCCGGGGGATTCCGGTCGACGTCGAGCCCAAGACCGGGCTCTCGGGCGTCGAGGTCGTGATGACCAAGCTGCACGCGGGCGGGAAGTTCGGCGGCGGCTCGTACGCGGCCTCCGGCGGGCTGCACGGCGTCGGCGCCTCCGTCGTCAACGCCCTCTCCGCCCGGCTGGACGTCGAGGTCGACCGTGGCAGCGCCACCCACTCGATCAGCTTCCGCCGCGGCGTTCCCGGGATCTTCACCGAGGCGGGGCCCGACAGCCCCTTCGACCCGGCCAACGGGCTGCTCAAGGGCAAGCGCGTACCCAAGGCCAGGACGGGCACCCGGGTCCGGTACTGGGCGGACCGCCAGATCTTCCTCAAGGACGCCAAGCTCTCCCTGGACCACCTGTACCAGCGGGCCCGCCAGACGGCGTTCCTGGTACCCGGTCTGACTCTCGTGGTGCGCGACGAGCGCGGCCTCGACGGTGCGGGGAAGACCGAGGAGACGTTCCGCTTCGACGGGGGGATCAGCGAATTCTGTGAATACCTCGCTCAGGACAAGGCCGTCTGCGACGTACAGCGGCTCTCCGGGCAGGGCACCTTCAAGGAGACCGTCCCGGTCCTGGACGATCGCGGCCACATGACCCCGACCGAGGTCACCCGCGAGCTGGGCGTGGACATCGCGCTTCGCTGGGGCACCGGCTACGACACCACGGTCAGGTCCTTCGTCAACATCATCGCGACGCCCAAGGGCGGCACGCATGTGTCGGGCTTCGAGCGCTCGCTGACCAGGACGGTCAACGAGGTGCTCCGCTCGGCGAAGCTCCTGCGGGTCGCAGAGGACGACGTGGTGAAGGACGACGCGCTGGAAGGGCTGACCGCTGTGGTCACCGTGCGCCTCGCCGAGCCGCAGTTCGAGGGCCAGACCAAGGAGGTGCTCGGTACCTCTGCGGCCAACCGGATCGTTTCCAACGTCGTCGCCAAGGAGCTCAAGGCCTTCCTGACCTCCACCAAGCGCGATTCCAAGGCGCAGGCCCGTGCGGTGCTGGAAAAGGCCGTCGCCGCGGCCCGTACCCGGATCGCGGCTCGCCAGCACAAGGACGCCCAGCGCCGCAAGACCGCTCTGGAGTCGTCGTCCCTGCCGGCCAAGCTCGCCGACTGCCGCAGTGACGACGTCGGGCGCAGCGAGCTCTTCATCGTCGAGGGGGACTCCGCGCTCGGTACTGCCAAGCTCGCCCGGAACTCCGAATTCCAGGCGCTGCTGCCCATCCGGGGCAAGATCCTCAATGTCCAGAAGGCGTCAGTCTCGGACATGCTGAAGAACGCCGAGTGCGGCGCCATCATCCAGGTCATAGGAGCGGGCTCCGGGCGGACCTTCGACATCGACGCGGCGCGGTACGGCAAGATCGTGCTGCTGGTCGACGCCGATGTCGACGGCGCGCACATCCGCATCCTGCTTCTGACGCTCTTCCAGCGGTACATGCGGCCGATGGTGGAGGCGGGCCGGGTCTTCGCCGCGGTACCGCCGCTGCACCGGATCGAGCTGGTTCAGCCCAAGAAGGGCCAGGACAAGTACGTCTACACCTACTCCGACAACGAGCTGCGGCAGAAGCTGCTGGAGTTCCAGCGCAAGAACGTCCGTTTCAAGGACTCGATCCAGCGCTACAAGGGGCTGGGCGAGATGGACGCCGATCAGCTGGCGGAGACCACCATGGACCCGCGGTTCCGTACGCTGCGGCGGATCAACATCGGCGACCTGGAGTCGTCCGAGCAGGTCTTCGACCTGCTGATGGGCAACGAGGTCGCGCCCCGCAAGGAGTTCATCACCAGCTCGGCCGCGACGCTGGACCGCTCACGGATCGACGCCTGAGCCACCGAGTGGGCGGCTCCACCGAGGGGCTCTCCACCCCTGGGTGGAGCCGCAAGCTCCACCCAGGGTCCACCTCTGCTCCGATCTGCTGACCCGCGCGTTTCCGTAGCGTCGAAGGCGTCAACCTTCCTCGCTCGCCGGAGGCATTCATGTCAGCGTCCACACTCACCGATGTCGCGGTGGCTGTCGCAGTCGTCGCCCTGGTGCTCGTGCGGCAGTTCCGCCCCCAGCAGGTCGATCACGACAGACGCTGGTGGCTGCTGCCCGCCATCCTGGTCTTCGTCGCTCTGCGTCAGCACGGCCTGCTTGACGCGCATCACCCCGCTCTGTCCGTCCTGGTGATCGGGGCCGAGCTGGTGGCCGGGCTGCTCATGGGTGCGGGCTGGGCCTGGACGACCAAGGTGTGGAACGAGCCGGACGGGTCGGTCTGGACCAGGGGTACGAAGGCCACGGCGGCTGTCTGGATCGTGGGGCTGATCGTGCGGTTCGGCGTGGCGGGTCTTGGCGCGCTGGCCGGAGTGAGCCTCGGGAGCGGGGCGATGCTGCTCGCGCTGGCGTCCTCCTTGCTCGTACGGGCCGGGGTGCTCGCATGGCGGGCTGGGCGAATACACCCGTCGTACGGTGTCACTGCCGTCTGATTGCCCGGAGGGGCGAGGAAGGACCGCGTATGACGCCCGGTGCCTGGACGAGCTGGCCCTCCCGGGAAGCCCTTTCCCGGGCGGGTGTGACCGGCGCGCGGCGTTCGCTCGGCTGGACTGTTCGGCTCGTCGCCCTGGGCGCCCTGTTGTGGAGTGCCTTCGCGAAGATCGGCGAAGACGCCTGGGCGCTGGCCGCCGCGGTAACCGGCATCGGGGTCTGCGTCGCAGCGGCCTGGGCCTTCTACCGGGCCAGCCTCGAACACCGTCTGTGGCCTTCCGTGGCCTTGCTCGCAGTTCTGCTGGGTGCTGCCATGCTGGCTCAGCAGGCGGGATTCTCCGGTCCGGCTGCTGTCCTCTGGTGCGGTTGCGCTGTCACCGCATTGGAGCGGCTGCCGCTCGCGGCGGCCCTGCCCTGTACGGCGGCGGCCCTCGGCGCCTATGCCCTGCTCAGCGACGACCAGCGGCTGACGATCGCGGTGACCACCGCCGGGCTGGCTCTGGTCGGATATGTAATGCGGCTCGACGCGGAGGCCAGGGGCAGTGCTCAGCGGTTGCTGGCACAGGAAAGGGCAGCACGGGCGGCCGAGGCGGAGTCCGCGGCGCTGGCGGAGCGCTCCCGCATCGCCCGGGAGATCCACGATGTTCTCGCCCACAGCCTTTCCGCGCAGATGGTGCATCTGGAGGCGGCCAGGCTGCTGATCGAGCGCGACGCGGGACGGGACCAGATCCTGGAGCGGGTGGTGGCGGCGCGCGGGATGGCCCGGGAGGGGCTCGTCGAGACCCGGCAGGCGCTCTCGGCGCTGCGTGGTGAGATGACACCGGTTGAGGAGTTCCTGGAGGAGGTGGCGGGCAGCTCGCGGCTCGCTGTGACGGGGGACCGCAGGCCGCTGCCTGCCGAGGCCTCGCAGACCGTAAGGCGGGTGGCGCAGGAGGCGATGACGAATGTGCGCAAGCACGCTCCGGGCGCCGAGGTCCGGCTGCGTCTGGAGTACTTGCCGGACGAAATCGCTCTGGAAGTAAGGGACTCGGGCCCCGGGGAACCGGTTGGTGAACTCGCTGTCACTGGCTCGGGATACGGTTTGGCCGGAATGCGGGAGCGTGCCGAGCTGCTCGGCGGGACGCTGGAGGCTGGGCCGGACGAGGAGGGCTTCTTGGTACGGCTGAGGGTGCCGGCATGACGGCACGGGTGGTCGTGGCCGACGACCAGTCCGTTGTGCGTGAGGGCATCGTGATGCTGCTGGGGCTGCTGCCCGGGATCGAGGTCGTGGGTGCGGCGAAGGACGGTCTGGAGGCCGTCGCACTGGTCGGTGAACACGCCCCCGACGTGGTCCTGATGGATCTGCGGATGCCCCGCTGCGACGGGGTGGAGGCGACTCGTCGTATCCGCGAGCAGTATCCGTCCACCCAGGTCGTGGTTCTCACCACGTTCTCCGACGACGACTCGCTCTTTCCCGCCCTCCAGGCCGGGGCGCGCGGGTATCTCACCAAGGACGCGGGTGGCGAGGAGATCGTCCGGGCCATCGAGGACGTCATGGCCGGGCAGGCCGGGCTCTCGCCGAGCGTGCAGCGGCTGCTCGTCGAGCGGGTCACCGCACCGCCCGCGCCGGCCCCTCGGACCGCGGTCGAGCTGCCCGACGGCCTCACTCCCCGGGAGGCCGAGATCCTGGCGCTCATCGCGGAGGGGCTCTCCAACGCGGAGATCTCCCGCGCACTGCACATCTCGCCGGCCACCGTGAAGACGCACATCAACAATCTCTTCGCCAAGGCCGGGATCCGCGACCGGGCGCAGGCCGTGCGGTATGCCTACCGGCACGGTCTTGCCCTGCCGCCGGGCACGTCCATCACCTGAAGGGGTGAAGAGGGGGCGATAAGGGTTCGGAAGCCCTCCGAAGTACCCATCCTTGGGCACGCGGCCAAGCGGTCGCGCACAGGGAGAGGGTGTTCGGTGGAGAAGGACGACGGGCTCGACGCCGCTGAGGTGCGGTTGGACGACCCCTGGTACGACGCGTTGGCCTCCGGCTGGGGCGAGTTGGACGGCACTGGTACCCCCGCCGCCGTACCAGCCCAGGGAGGCCCGGAGCGGGGACGCAGCGCGGCCGACATCTATCTGGAAGTACAGAGCAGTGCGGCATTCCAGGAAGTGCGAAGCCGCTACCGGAGGTTCGTCGTCCCCGCTGTGTGCGCGTTCTTCGCCTGGTACCTCGCGTACGTCGTCATGGCCACGGCCGCACCGGGGTTCATGGCGCGCCCGGTGGCCGGAGCGGTGAACGTGGCGATGCTGGCGGGGCTCGGTCAGTTCCTCTCCACTTTCCTGCTCACCTGGGCCTACACCCGTCACGCGCGGCTCCGCAGGGACCGGGCGGCGCTCGACCTCCGCTGGGACACACAGGAACTGACGCGAGGGATCAGCCGTTGAGCAGCCACACGATCACCACGCAGCACCAGACCCTGGCGCTGTTGCTGTTCGGCGTCTTCGTCGCGGCCACTCTCGCGATCACCACCTGGGTGAGCCGCAACCGGCATGGTTCCGCAGAGGAGTTCTACGTCGGCGGGCGTCTCTTCTCCCCGATGGAGAACGGTTTCGCCATCGCAGGCGACTACATGTCGGCGGCATCCTTCCTCGGTATCTCCGGGCTGATCGCCCTCTTCGGCTACGACGGCATGCTCTACTCGGTCGGCTTTCTCGTCGCCTGGCTGGTCGTTCTGCTTCTGGTGGCCGAACTGGTGCGCAACTGCGGACGGTTCACGCTGGCCGACGTCGTGGCGGCCCGGATGAGTGAGCATCCGGTCCGGATCGCGGTGGGCTCGTCATCCGTCACGGTGTCGGTGCTCTACCTGGTGGCGCAGATGGTCGGCGCCGGAAGCCTCGTCTCGCTCCTGCTGGGCGGCAACAGTGGCGCGGCCCAGGCCTGGGCCGTGATCGGTGTCGGCGCGCTGATGGTGATCTATGTGACGCTCGGCGGGATGCGGGCCACCACCTGGATCCAGATCGTGAAGGCCGTCCTGCTGATGACGGGTTCGATCCTGCTCACGGTGCTCGTCATGGTGCGCTTCCACGGGGACTTCAACCAGCTGCTCACGTCCGCCGCCCACCGCAGTGGCCACGGGGCGAAGTTCCTGGCGCCCGGGCTCAAGTACGGCGGGGACTGGACCTCCCGCATCGACTTCATCAGTCTCGGGCTGGCTCTGGTCCTCGGGACGGCCGGACTTCCGCACATCCTGTCGCGCTTCTACACCGTGCCCACAGCCCGTGCCGCCCGCCGCTCCGTCGTCTGGTCGATCGGGCTCATCGGCGGCTTCTACCTGATGACGATCGTGCTCGGCTTCGGTGCGGCCGCGCTCGTCGGGTCCGAACAGGTACGGGCGTCGAATCCGGCGGGGAACACCGCGGTACCGCTGCTCGCGCTGGAGATCGGCGGGGGAGCGGGGTCCACCGGAGGGACGGTGCTCTTCGCCGTGGTCGCCGCAGTCGCCTTCGCCACCATCCTCGCCGTCGTCGCGGGCATCACGCTGGCCTCGTCGGCCTCCGTCGCCCACGACCTCTACGCGACCCTCAGGCGCCGCAGTGCCAAGCAGCACAGCGAGGTGGCCGTCGCCCGTGTCGCGGCAGCCGGGATCGGCGCCGTGGCCATCGGGCTCAGCCTGCTGGCGAAGGACCTGAACGTCGCTTTCCTGGTGGGGCTGGCCTTCGCCGTCGCGGCGTCGGCGAATCTCCCGGTGCTGCTCTTCTCGCTGTTCTGGCGGAACTTCACCACACGCGGCGCGGTCTGGTCGGTGTACGGAGGGCTCATCCCCGCGGTTGTCCTGGTGGTCCTCTCGCCGGTCGTGTCCGGGAGCCCCACCTCGCTCTTCCCCGGCATGGACTTCCAGTTCTTCCCCCTGGAGAATCCGGGGCTGCTCTCCATTCCTCTCGGCTTCCTCGCGGGATGGCTCGGTACGGTCACCTCGTCCGAGCCGCCGGACGCCGCCCGGCACGCCGAGACGGAGGTGCGGTCACTGACCGGTGCCGGGGCCGTCTGATCCGGGCGCGGCCCAGGCGTAGCGATGCTCGGGACGCCCCGTGTCGCCGTACTTGAGGGTCAGCCTGAGCCGCCCCGTCTGCTCCAGCTGACGCAGGTACCGCTGGGCCGTGGATCGGCTCAGCCCCGTCCTGGCCGCCACCTGATGGGCCGAAAGCGGCTGCCGGGCGCCGGTCAGGACCTCGCGGATCAGGTCGGATGTCGGTACGGAGTGCCCGCTGGGCAGCCCTGAGGACGCCGAGGGCCCGGTGGTCCGCAGCGCGCCGAAGATCCGGTCGACCTGTTCCTGCCCCGCGCTCTGCCCGCTGCCTCCGACGCGGCTCACGGTGCGCCGCAGCGCCGCATAGCCCTCCAGCCGGGATCGCAGCACCGAGAAGGCGAACGGCTTGACCAGATAGTGCAGGGCGCCATGGCGCATGGCGTCCTGCACGGTGGCCACGTCGCCCGCCGCCGTAACCATGATCACGTCGGTGTGGTGGCCCAGTTCCCGCATCCGCCGGACCAGTGAGAGACCCGTCTCGTCAGGCAGGTAGTGGTCGAGCAGGACCAGATCGATGCGTTCACGCCCCAGGGCGGCCATGGCCTGGGCAGCGCTGTGCGCCCGGGCCGCGACGCGGAATCCGGGAACTTTGCCCACGTACGCAGCGTTGATCTCAGCGACACGGAAGTCGTCATCGACCACCAGGACTTCAATCATCGGGCCGCTCTCTGTCCATACCGGCTCTGTCCATACGGCTCTGTCCGTACCGGACCGGCTCTGTCCGTACCGGTCTGAGTCGTTCTTGTTAACCACGTAGTTGTAGCGCGCGCAAAACGAGCACAACAGTCTCTTGCAGGCAGAAGACTGCCTTGCGCCCACAAGCCTGCCGCTGTGCTGTGTGCCACATCTACGGTCCCGGTTCATGAGCACAGACATGAGCCCCGCCATTGAGCTGCGAGGCGCCAGCAAGGTGTTCCGCACCCCGTCGGGGGTGCCGCACACCGCCGTGCGGGAGTTGGATCTCACCGTCGGGCGCGGTGAGTTCGTCGCCGTCGTCGGCCCCACAGGCTGCGGCAAATCGACCACGCTGACCTTGGTCAGCGGCCTGGAGGAGCCCACCGAGGGCGAGGTGCTGGTGGCCGGCGAACCGGTTCGCGGCATCGGCGACAAGGTCGGATTCGTCTTCCAGCAGGACGCCGTCTTCCCCTGGCGGACGGTCCTGTCCAATGTGATGGCGGGTCCGCGTTTCCGCGGCGCGACGAAGGCCGAGGCCAAGGAGAAGGCCCGCGAGTGGCTGGCCCGCGTCGGCCTCTCCTCCTTCGAGGACCGCTATCCCCACCAGCTCTCCGGGGGCCAGCGCAAGCGGGTCGCGCTCGCCGCGACCTTTGTCAACGACCCCGAGATCCTGCTGATGGACGAGCCCTTCTCCGCGCTCGACGTCCAGACCCGGGCGCTGATGTCCGACGAACTCCTCGAACTCTGCGCGGGCACCGGGACGTCGGTCGTCTTCGTCACCCATGACCTGGAGGAGTCCATCGCGCTCGCCGACCGGGTGGTGGTGATGACGGCGGGCCCGGCGACCGTCAAACAGGTCTTCGACATCGACCTGCCCAGGCCTCGCAAGGTCGAGGCTGTGCGGCTCGAGCCCCGGTTCGTCGAGATCTACCGGGAGATCTGGTCCTCGCTGGGCGAGGAAGTCCGTATCACCCGTGAGCGAGGTGCCGCCGATGCCGCCTGAGACCGAGCCCATGCCGGGCGCCGCCACCACCGCCCTGTCGTCCGCCGGCCCGGTGGCCACCCCCGACAAGAGGACCGGCCGGACCGAGGAGCGCCGGCGGGCCGCCCGCAACCGCCGTGCCGTGGTGTACGTGAGCCGCGTGCTGCTGCTGATCGCCGTGGTCGCTCTCTGGGAGATCCTGGCCCGCGCCAAGGTCATCGACCCCTTCAACTTCTCGATGCCGTCCAAGATCTGGGACCAGATACGGGAGTGGGCGCTGCATGGCACCGCTCAGGGATCCCTCTGGGAACAGATCTGGTACACGATGTACGAGGCGCTGCTCGGCTGGGTCATCGGTGTGATCACCGGTGTGGTCCTGGGCATCACCCTTGGCCGCATCCGTTTCCTCTCCGATGTGCTCGGCCCGTACATCAAGGTCCTCAACGCCATTCCGCGTATCGTGCTGGCGCCGGTCTTCCTCATCTGGTTCGGACTCGGCCCCGCCTCGAAGGTCGCCTCCGCCGTCGTGCTGGTCTTTTTCCCCGTCTTCTTCAACGCCTTCCAGGGGGCCAGGGAAGTCGACCGCAATCTGGTGGCCAACGCCCGGATCCTCGGGGCGAGCAACCGGCGCGTCACCTTCCAGGTAGTGATCCCCTCCGCCACCTCCTGGATCTTCACCAGCCTTCATGTCAGCTTCGGCTTCGCGCTCATCGGCGCGATCGTCGGCGAGTACATCGGCGCGACCAAAGGCCTGGGACTGCTGGTCTCCGCCTCCCAGGGCACCTTCAACGCCGCTGGCGTGTATGCGGCGATGGTGATCCTCGCGGTCGTCGCGCTGATCACCGAAGGACTGCTGACCTTCGCCGAGCGGCGGCTGTTCAGGTGGCGTCCGGTCGAAGCCGGCAGCGAGCGCTGACGGCGCGGCGCCAACGGGTGCCTGCGGATCCGGTATTTCCCGGACCCGGCCCCCCGGATTCGGCGCCCCTCCGGAGCCGGTACCTCAGCCCCGGACCTTCCGGCAATTCAGCACAAGGCAATTCGCCACAAGTCAATTCGGTAGAGGGCAATTCGGTAGAGGGAAATTCCGCACCAAGCGGTTCCGTACGAATCACAGGGACGTGATGAACATGCGCACCATCAGCAGAGTGTCGGCAGTCGCGGTGACAGGTGTGCTGGCGCTGACCGCGCTCACCGGCTGTGGCGGCGACTCCCCGGGTGAGGGCAAGAATGCCAACAAGATCAAGATCATGGTGGGTGGCCTGGACAAGGTCATCTACCTGCCCGCGATGCTCACCCAGCGGCTCGGATACTTCAAGGACGAGGGCCTCGACGTCTCGCTGCTGACCGAACCCGCGGGTGTCCAGGCCGAAACCGCGCTGGTCTCCGGGGATGTCCAGGGCACGGTCGGCTTCTACGACCACACGCTGGATCTCCAGTCCAAGGGCAAGCACGTGGAGTCAGTGGTTCAGTTCTCCCATGCGCCCGGCGAGGTCGAAGTGGTCTCCAACAAGGCCGCCGGGTCTCTCACCGGGCCCAAGGACTTCAAGGGCAAGAAGCTGGGTGTCACCGGCCTCGGTTCGTCCACCGACTTCCTCACCAAGTATCTGGCGGTACGCGGGGGTGGCCGGAGCAGCGACTTCACACCCGTGGCGGTGGGTGCGGGGCAGACGTTCATCGCCGCCCTGAAACAGGGCTCGATCCAGGGCGGGATGACGACCGACCCGACGGTCGCGAACATCATCGACCAGAAGCTCGGCAAGGTCCTCATCGACATGCGCACCCCCGAGGGCTCGCAGGCGGCGCTCGGGGGCCCCTATCCCTCGTCCAGCCTCTACATGAACGCCGACTGGGTGGACGGCCACAAGCCGGCGGTGCAGAAGCTGGTCAACGCGTTGGTGAAGACCCTGAAATGGATGTCGTCGCACTCGCCCGAGGAAATCGCGGCGAAGATGCCGGCCGACTACGCACAGGGCGGCAAGGGCCTCTACGCAGAGTCGATCAAGGCGACACTGCCGATGTTCACCAAGGACGGTGTGATGCCGGCCAACGGCCCCGAGACGGTGGAGAAGGTGCTCAAGGCGTTCAACCCCAACCTCAAGAACACCGCGGTGGACCTGTCCAAGACGTACACCACGGAGTTCGCGAAGAAGGCCCGGTAGGGCCTTGTCCGGAGGTGCGATCAGGCGGCCGGGAAAGGGCTGGAGGCCGTCGTGTCCGGGCCGGTGGTGTGCAGGCGACCGTGACACGCCGGGGAGGTGAGGCCCATGAACGCTGTATCGATGGGGGTGTCCCCCTTCCCGTCATGGCCGGGCGGTTGACGTAGGTGTCGCCGGGAGCGCCTCGACAACAGGGCACCCCCGAAGGGCAACACCTGTGCGTTCTCTGCAGTTCACCGCCGAGTCGTCGTCGAGGGCATGGTCGTACGCGACTTCCTCGTGGGCGATGCCCCGGCGTCCTCCGGTCCCCGGCCTCCGATGCGACCGGTCGCGCGCCCCTCGTGCTGGGCACGGCGGCGGAAACCACAAGAAGCACCCGGCGATGGCGGGCCGGGCGCAGCTCGCCGAGCCCGAGTGCCGGGCGACCCTGGACGCCCTCCACGAACGTCCGGGGGCCGGCGCCGACGGGGCGGTCGGTTTCTGGGGCATCAACATGGGCACCTGGGGGTTCAACATGGGCACCGTCACCGGCGTCCCGCTGGTGGCGATCGAACCCAGAATCAAGGCCGCGGTCTTCGGCCGGCTCCGGCCCGATGCCCTGGCCGAGAGGGCGAAGCGGATCACCATCCCGATCGAGTCCGACATGCGGTGGGACGACGAGCACATCTCGCGTGAGGAAGGTCTTGCGCTGTTCGACGCCTTCGCCTCGAAGGAGAAGTCGTTGCACGTGAACTCGGGCCAGCACAAGGAGCTGCCCCGGTTCGGGGCCGACAGCGCGGTCCGGTTCTTCACCAGGTGCCTCGGCAGCGAGGTCACCTCGCCGGCCTGACGTGCGCGGTTGCGGCGTCCGGCTTGACGGCCGGGCGCCGCAACCGCGCACCCGGGTTGAGGCTGCGTATCCGGATGACGGAACCGGATGGGCGGAGACCCTCCATCAGCGCGGTGAACATGCCGGTGTCGCGCCCCTGGGCAAAGTCATGGCCGTCTGACGGGCCCCGAACTCCTCGCATGACGCCAGCCATTGACCAGCCCCTCAGACCCTGGGTGTGCGCTGGGTGTGCCCTGGGTGTGTCCTGAAGGTGCCTCAGAACGGCGTCGTCCGGCCGCCCGGCGGGATGATCCGGTGTGCGCGATCGCGAGGCGGAGTAACGATCCGGCTTGGCAGATCCGGGGACCCGAAAATACTAACGCTGTTAGATAATCCAACGCTGCGAGGAGTTCGGGTGGGGAAGCGGGAAGACGTGTGTCTGCGGACGTTCGCCGAGATCCTGGAGAGCGCCGGCCGGATGGCGGAGGCGAAGGGCTGGCAGGCCGTGACGATCCGGCGGATCGCCGCCGGGATCGGCTACAGCGCGCCAGTGATCTACCAGCACTTCCCGAGCAAAGAGGCCGTACTGCGAAAGCCGTTGGAGCAGGTCAATGCCGACCTGCTGGAGCGGATGCGGACCGCCGTGGACGGCGAACCGGCGTCGCGGGGACCACACCTGGCGGCAGCCGCGTACCTGGAGTTCGCTCGATTGCGGCCGGGTCTGTACCAGCTCGTGTCGGGCGGGTCCGGCACGGACGTCGATGCCTCGACCCGCCGCGCGGCCGCCGCGGAAGTGCTCGCCTTCACACGGCAGATCATCCGCGCGTGGGCGGCTGAGACCGGAGCCGAACCGCCCTGTATCGAGGACGCCAGCGACCTGCTGTGGGGCGCGCTGCACGGTCTCGCCGGCATCGGGTCGATCGAGGACGTCGGATTCGACCGTGCCCTGCACCTGGCCGAACAGGCGGTGTCGGCCCTGCTCGGCTACTGGTCCGGCCCGCCCGCGAACCCCCAGGAGCGCCGCCCGACGTCAACCGTCCGCCCGTCCCGTCCGACCGTAAGAGGAGAGAAATGATCTACCACCACAACCGTTTCTCCTTCAAGAGGACCGCTGCCACCGAGTAGCGCGAGGAGGCACTCGCCGGCCTGCGCAACCAGGGCGAGTCGATGGACGCAGTCGTGCGGTACGTCGTCGGCAGGGATGTCGGCGGCGAGTTCGAGTACGGCGCCGTGTTCGTTCTTGAGGACCTCGACGGTACGGGGAGTACCTGATGGCGCCCTCGCACGCCCACACCGACCGGATCGGCCTGCCGCTGGTCGAGACCTTCGTCTCCTACGACACCACCGACAGCGACGACCCCGGCATCGCGCAGAAGATCGCCGAGCTTCACCCGCGTCGCTGTACGGGCGACCCGGTCCTCACCGAGCTGGTGGCCGCTCTCCCTTCCTACAGCGGCAGCAGCGCTCCGGTCAGCGGCCCGCACAGCTAGTGCCGGGGCAGGCCGTGTCCGCAAGACCCCGCCCGGCTCACGACGCCGGGTGAGCTGCGGCCGATACCCTCCAGACCAAGATCCAGACCAAGATCCAGATCCGGTTGACGACCCTGAGGAGATTCCCGTATGGCCGCCGTCCAGCATCCCGCCCAGACCGCCTCCGCCACCGACCTCCAGCACCTGCACACCGCTGTCACGGTCGCTCAGCGCGCCCGCGCCGCCGGTAACCACCCCTTCGGTGCGGTGCTCGCAGGCCCCGACGGCACGGTCCTGCTGGAGGCGGAGAACACCGTCACGACCGAACGGGACGCCACCGGTCACGCCGAGACCAACCTGGTGCGCCTGTCCACCGCCGCACACGACGCGGAGTTCCTGCGTACCTGCACGCTCTATACGAGCACCGAGCCCTGTGCGATGTGTTCGGGCGCGATCTACTGGTCCAACATCGGCCGTGTCGTCTACGCCCTGGGTGAGGACCAGTTGCTCGCCATGACCGGAGCCGACCCGGAGAACCCCACGATGGCCCTTCCCTGCCGTGACGTCTTCGCAGCGGGCCAGCGCGACGTACCGGTCGTGGGACCGGTCGACATGGACGGTGCCCGAGCCGTCCACGAGGGCTTCTGGAACTGACCCCGTCCGGGGAGTCGGGCCGGGCCGGGCGCGTGGCTGTGAGCGCCCCGGCCCGGTGCCTCCGCACACCGCACACCGCACCCGACGGGGGGAAGGACTGCGGCGCTGACGGTGGCATCGCCATCAGGCCCGTGAGACCTCCGTCGGCACCACCAACTACGCTGCTCGAAGCCGCGATCCCGTGTTCGGGATCCGAGGCCGAGCCTCGGCTGTGTGCGGCTCGGAACGGCCTCTGGAGGTTGATCGATGCGTCTTGCCGATGGTCCGCACGTCGAGTGTCAAATCGAGATCGCCGCTGCACCGGAGCAGGTGTGGGAGCTCGTGTCGGACATCGCGACCTCGGCCGCCACAGCCCGGAGCTCCAGGAAGTGACGTGGCTGGACGGTGCCGAAGGCCCGGCCGTCGGCGCGTGTTTCTCCGGCCGCAACCGCAATGAAGTGCTGGGGGAGTGGCACACCGTCAGCCGCATCACGGAGATGGAGGAGCCGCGCACCTTCCAGTGGGAGGTCGTCTACACCGACGACCGGCGGGGCGGCGATCCGCTGGCCATATGGACGTACACGCTGGAGGCGGTCACGGGAGGGTCCGGCACCCGTCTTCAGCACGGCATGCGGATCGGAACTGCCCGCGGCCCGATGCACGACTTCGTCGAGAAGCACCCGGAGAAGGAGAAGGAGATCATCGCCAGTCGGCTCGACCTGCTGCGCAATGGCATCGAGGCGACGCTGGCCGGTGTGAAGGCGGAGGCTGAGGCGTAGCCGGGGCCGGCGACCAGAGTCCTTCGCCCGAGGGGCAGGAGCGCACCGGACATGCCCGGCGCGCTCCTGCCCGCCGTCGTCCGTGCCGGTGTGCGCTGCCCGGTCGTCAGCCCGACGGTCGTCAGACCGCTGTCTCCCGCGCCGCTGTCCGCTGCCCGGTCAGCGCCTCAGGGAGTAGGACGGTGAACTCGGCGCCGCCGTCCGCACCGGAGCCGACCCGGGCGCTGCCGCCCTGCCGCTCGGCGAGTCTGCGCACCAGCGGCAACCCCAGGCCACGCTTCCCGTGCGCGGGCGGCTTCTTGGTCGACCAGCCCTCCGTGAAGATCAGCTCATGCTGCTCCTGCGGTATCCCCCCGCCGCTGTCGCAGACCCGCAGGACGGCCGTGTGACCCTCGGTGACCAGCTCGACCTCCACCCGCGCACCGGCCGAACCGGACACCGCGTCCAGGGCGTTGTCCACCAGATTGCCCACGATCGTCACCAGACCCTGCGGGTCGACCAGCCGGTCGGGCAGCAGCGTTTCCGGGGTGAGGTGCAGAGCGACCCCGCGTTCGGCCGCCACGGTGGCCTTGCCGACCAGCAGAGCGGCGAGCAGCGGATCGTGGATCTTCTCGGTGACCTGCTCGGCAGTGGTGCGGTGCGCCCCGACCACCTCGGCGATGAACTCCGCGGCCTCGTCGTGCATCTCCAGTTCGAGGAGGCCGAGCAGGGTGTGCATCCGGTTGGCGTGCTCGTGGTCCTGGGCGCGCAGTGCGTCGATCAGCCCACGGGTGGAGTCGAGTTCACGGCCCAGCCGCTCCAGCTCGGTCCGGTCGCGGAGGGTGGCCACGGCGCCCCCGTCGTCGGTGGGCATCCGGTTGGTGACCAGGACGCGGCGGCCGCGGACCGCCAGCAGGTCCTCGCCCGTGACCCGGCCCGCCAGCACATCGGTGGTGCGCCCCGCGCCCAGCGCTTCGGTGAGGGGGAGCCCGATGATCTCGGGGCCGAGGTCCAGCAGCCGCTGGGCCTCGTCGTTCATGAGCCGTATCCGGCCGGCGCCGTCCAGCGCGACGACGCCCTCGCGGATGCCGTGCAGCATCGCCTCGCGCTCGGCGAGCAGCGCCGAGATGTCGGAGAACGCAAGGTCGTGAGTCTGCCGCTGGAGCCGTCGCGAGATCAGATACGCGGCCAGCGCCCCGGCCGCCAGTGCCCCGCCGGCGTACGCGAGAAGCCCCGGGATCGCCGAGAGCAGATGCGCGCGCACGCTCTCGTATCTGATGCCGACCGACACCGCGCCGACGATCCGGTGGTGGCTGTCGCGCAGCGGGACCTTGCCCCGGGCGGACCGGCCGAGGGTGCCGCTGTCGATCTGCATGACCTCGTGGCCGGACAGCGGGGCCTCGGCGCTGGTCGACACGGGACGGCCGATCTCGGAGCGCGTGGTGTGCGACCACCGGATCCCGCGCGCGTCCATGACCACGATGTACTCGGCGTGGGTCGCACGCCGGATGCGTTCGGCCTCGGCCTGGACGGGGCCGGCGGGCGTCGGCCGCGAGGCGAGGAGCTCCGCCGCCAGCCGGGGCGAGGCGGTGGTCTCGGCGATCGCGAGGGCACGGCGCATGGCCTGGTCGTCCAACTGCGCACCGAGGGGGCGCAGGAAGAGACCGGTGGCCACGACCAGCACTCCGCCGGCGATGGTCAGCTGCATCAGCAGCACCTGGGAGAAAACCCGTCGGGGCAGTCCGATGCGACGTTTCCAGGGCTGTCCGGTGTTCATGTGGCAGAACGGTAGAGGGCCGGAGGAGCTGCCGGAAGTTCCCCACAGTACGCAAACCACTTGCGGGCTTTGCGCTAATCTTGCGCGCATGACGCGACGACTTGCACAGGTGGCACAGAAGGTTGGGGTCAGCGAGGCCACGGTCAGCCGGGTACTCAATGGCAGGCCCGGCGTCTCGGAGGCCACGCGCCAGGCTGTCCTGTCCGCGCTCGACGTGCTGGGGTACGAACGTCCGACCCAGCTGCGCGGCGAACGGGCCCGGCTGGTGGGCCTGGTGCTCCCGGAACTCCAGAATCCCATCTTCCCGGCCTTCGCCGAAGTGGTCGGCGGCGCTCTCGCGCAGCAGGGCCTGACACCCGTGCTCTGCACCCAGACCAAGGGCGGGGTCTCCGAGGCCGACTACGTCGAACTCCTGCTGGAGCAGCAGGTGTCCGGGGTGGTTTTCGCGGGCGGTCTCTACGCTCAGCTCGACGCCCCGCACGACCACTACAAGGTGCTCGCGGACCGTAGGATTCCGGTCGTCCTGATCAACGCGGCCATCGCGCACCTCGGCTTTCCCGGTGTCTCCTGCGACGACGCGGTCGCCCTGGGCCAGGCCTGGCGCCATCTGGCGTCCCTCGGGCACGAGCGGATCGGCCTGGTGCTCGGACCGGGCGACCACGTTCCGTCGATGCGCAAGCTGGACGCGGCCCGGGTGATCGCGGCGGAGCTCGGCGCCGAACTGCCCGACGAGCGCGTCGTGCGGGCGATGTTCTCGCTGGAGGGCGGCCAGGCCGCGGCGACCAGACTGCTGGACCAGGGCGTCACCGGAGTCATCTGCGCCAGCGACCCGCTCGCGCTCGGCGCGGTGCGTGCCGCCCGCCGCCGGGGACTCTCGGTGCCCGGGGACATCTCGATCGTCGGCTATGACGACTCGGCCTTCATGAACTGCACGGAACCGCCCCTGACCACGGTCCGCCAGCCCATCGAGGCGATGGGACGCGCCGCGGTGGAGCTGCTGTCGGTGCAGATCGGGGGCCGTACGGCCCCCTCGGACGAGCTGCTCTTCGAGCCCGAGCTGGTGGTGCGCGGGTCGACGGCGCAGGTGTCGCGCGGCGGGGCGCGCTAGCTGTCAAAAATTTGCGGAATCTGCACGACATCTTGCGAAGCGCTGTGGTCGGTGGTTGAGTTTGCGCCGCCACACAGCGACGCAGCTGTGGGCTTCCAGCGCTCTTGCCCACAAGGGGACCACCGATGAGAAGCACCTGGTTCCGCCCGACCCGCCGCCGTACCGCGGCGGCTGCCCTTGTCTCCGCGCTCGCCCTGACCGCACTGGCCGCCTGCGGTACCAGCAGCAGCGACAGCAACGAGGGATCAGGTGGCGGCAGTTCGGATCCGTCCGCTCCACTCGACCCGAAGACCAAGGTCACGCTGACCATGGACTGCATGCCGCCGGCGGCGAAGGCGGCCGAGCTGCGCGAGTGGAAGGAGGACATCAAGACGTTCAACAAGCAGTACCCGAACGTCACGATCGACGGCAAGTCCACGCCGGGCCAGTGCGAGGAGCCCACGCGCTTCACCGCCGCGCTCAAGGGGAAGTCGCAGCCGGACGTGTTCTACACCTACTTCACCGACCTCCAGCAGGTGCTGGACAACGGCGGCGCCGCCGACATCTCGGCGTATGTGAACGCGAAGACGGTTCCCGCGCTCGGCAGTATCGACCCGGATGTCATGAACGTCCTGAAGAAGGACGGCAAGACCTACGGCCTGCCCACCAGCAACTACACGATGGGCTTGATGATCAACCGCAAGCTCTTCAAGCAGGCCGGGCTCGACCCGGACAAGCCGCCGACGACCTGGGCGGAGGTCCGCAAGGACGCCAAGGCCATCGCCGGTCTCGGCAACGGCGTCGCGGGCTACGGCGACTACAGCGCGACCAACCAGGGTGGCTGGCACTTCACCGCGGAGATGTACGGCCTCGGCGGCGACGTCGTCAGCCCGGACGGCAAGAAGGCCGCCTTCAACGACGCCATCGGCAAGCAGGTGCTGACGAACCTCAAGGCCATGCGCTGGGACGACGACAGCATGGGCAAGACCCAGCTGCTCAAGTGGGGCGATCTGCAGAAGCAGATCTCCACCGACAAGCTCGGGATGTTCCTCGCGGCCCCCGACGACCTCACGTACATGGTCCAGCAGCTCGGTGCCAAGTACGAGGACTACGGCATGGGGCCGATCCCCGGCGGGCGGGCCACACTGTTCGGCGGCAACGACTACATGATCAAGCAGGGCAGTTCCCCGGACAAGATCAAGGCGGCCATCGCCTGGATCAACTTCAAGACGCTCACCCCCGGCAAGGGGCAGTTCGACTGGGCGCGCTCCAAGTCCGACAAACTGCCGGTCGGTCTGCCGCAGCCGAACTTCTGGACCGGCGACACCAAGGCCGGGGACCTCCGGTCCCGGACCGACAACGCGACCATGCCGGTGGAGAACTTCAAGCCCTTCATGGACAACCCCGTCAAGGGCAAGGCCGAGCCGGCGAAGGCGCAGGAGATCTACAAGGTCCTGGACAACGCGATGTCCGGAGTGCTGACCAACAAGAACGCCAACGTCGACTCCCTGCTCTCCACCGCTGAGCAGCAGGTCAACCAGGTCCTGGCGAATTAGAGCGACCGGCCACAGCACCGTGCGGGCCGGGACCGAGCGGTCCCGGCCCCGCCCAGCCCGAGAACCGGCGCCAAGGAGAGACGATGTCGGCCCCCACCCTGTCCACGAGCAGCATGCCGGTGAAGCCGCCGCAGCACGACGGCCCGCCACCGGTGGCCCGCCGCGAGATCCTCGTCCGCAATCTGCGGCGCAACCTCTCGGCACACGGCTTTCTGATCGGCGCCGTGCTCTGCTTCGCCTTCTTCTCGTGGTATCCGATGGTCCGGGAATTCCTCCTGGCCTTCCAGAAGAACGCGGCAGGCAGGACCACCTGGGTCGGACTGGACAACCTGGACTACGTCTTCCACGACCCGGCCTTCTGGCAGGCCTGGCG
Organism: Streptomyces sp. NBC_01471; assembly: GCF_041438865.1. NCBI lineage: Bacteria > Bacillati > Actinomycetota > Actinomycetes > Kitasatosporales > Streptomycetaceae > Streptomyces > Streptomyces sp. NBC_01471. Next base: position 1,600,679 of record NZ_CP109450.1, on the reverse strand, counting down.
CAACACCCTGCTCTTCACCGGTCTGGCGCTGGTGCTCGGCTTCCTCGTGCCGTTCGTCATCGCGATCGTGATCAATGAATTCCGGCATGCACAGGGGTACTTGCGGCTGCTGGTCTACCTCCCCGTGATGCTGCCGCCGGTCGCGTCCGTCCTGCTCTTCAAGTACTTCTACGACCCCGGCTACGGGCTCTTCAACGGCATCCTGCACTTCCTGCACCTGCCCGAACAGCAGTGGCTCCAGTCCACCAGCACCTCGATGCTCTCCGTGGTCATCGCCTCGACCTGGATGAACATGGGCGGTGCGACGCTGATCTACCTCGCCGCCCTACAGGGCATCCCGGGCGAGCTGTACGAGGCGGCCGAGCTGGACGGCGCCGGGATCCTCCGGAAGATCTGGCACGTGACCGTCCCGCAGACCCGGCTGATCCTCTCGCTGCTCCTGCTGATGCAGATCATCGCGACGATGCAGGTCTTCACCGAACCGTTCCTGCTGACCAACGGCGCCGGACCCGAGGGCTCGACGACGACCGTCGTCTACCTCATCTACCAGTACGCCTTCAACTTCAACAACTACGGCGCCGCAGCCGCACTCGGCCTGGTCCTGCTCGTACTGCTCGCCGGATTCTCGGCCGCGTACGTCCGGCTCAGCCGCGACAGCGAAAGCTAGGGACAGGAGTACGACGATGGCAGAGCGCACTCTGATCTCACCCGCCCAACTGGGCAGGCCCCGCGGAAAGGCCGTCTACTGGGGCGTCCTCACCCTGGTCCTCCTCCTCTTCACGCTGGTCTTCCTCGGGCCGCTCTACTGGATGGTGACCGGCGGTCTGAAGACCGCGCAGGAGATCGCCCAGTCACCGCCCACCGCCTTCCCCAAGAGCCTCCACCCGGACAACTACTCCAAAGCCTGGCACGTGATGCAGCTGTCCAAGCTGCTTCTCAACACGCTCTACTACGCCTTCGGGGCGCTCGTCTTCCAGCTGGTCCTCGACGTCGCCGCGGCCTATTCGCTCTCCAAGCTCCGGCCCGTCCTCGGCAAGGTCATCCTCGGAATGATGCTGGCGACGCTGATGATCCCGGCCACCGTGCTCGTCGTACCGCAGTACCTCACCGTGCTCGACATGCCGGTATTCCAGCGCAACCTGCTCAACTCGCCCTGGGTGATCTGGCTGCCCTCCGTGACGAACGCCTTCAACATCTTCCTGCTGAAGCGGTTCTTCGACTCGATCCCGCGGGAACTGCTCGACGCGGCCTCCATCGACGGGGCCTCACCGCTGCGCACGCTGCGCTCCGTGGTGCTGCCCATCTCCCGGCCCATCCTGGGAGTTGTCTCGATCTTCGCGATCGTCGGCGTCTGGAAGGACTTCCTCTGGCCGATGCTCACCCTGCCCGACCCGAACAAGCAGACCCTCAACGTCGGTATCTACTCGCTGGCCCAGGGGGTGCCCGAGAACTGGCTCATCGCCGCACTCGCCATGGCCTCGGCGCCGACGCTGATCATCTTCCTGATCTTCCAGCGCAACATCATGAGCGGTCTGACCGCGGGCAGCCTGAAGGGCTGACCGCCGGCTCCGGACCACTTCTCCCTCTGCGCTCCGCCGCCGGCCCCGTCCCGGCGCCCCGCTGCCCGGGGCCGGCGGCGGAGTCCCACCTGCCCGAAAGGACCGTCACGTGGCAGCCATCCCTCCGTCCGAGGCCGCTGATGACTGGTGGCGCTCCGCTGCCATCTACCAGGTGTACGTACGCAGTTTCGCCGACGCGGACGGTGACGGAACCGGTGATCTGGCGGGTGTGCGCAGCAGACTGCCGTACCTCGTCGAACTGGGCGTCGACGCACTCTGGTTCACACCCTGGTATCTCTCGCCGCTCGCGGACGGCGGCTACGACGTGGCCGACTACCGCAGTATCGACCCGGCGTTCGGCACCCTCGGCGAGGCCGAGAAGCTCATCGCCGAAGCGCGTGAGCTGGGCATCCGCACCATTGTCGACATCGTCCCCAACCATGTGTCCGACCAGCACGCCTGGTTCAGGGCCGCACTCGCCGCCGGTCCCGGCAGCCCGGAGCGCGAGCTCTTCCACTTCCGCCCGGGGCGGGGGGAGCACGGCGAACTCGCCCCCAACGACTGGCCGTCCCAGTTCGCCGGGTCCACCTGGACCCGGGTGGACGACGGCGAGTGGTACCTCCATCTCTTCGCCCCCGAGCAGCCCGACCTCAACTGGGCCCACCCCGTGGTGCGCGAGGAGCACGAGAACGTGCTGCGCTTCTGGTTCGAGCGGGGGGTCGCGGGCGTACGGATCGACTCGGCCGCGCTGCTCACGAAGGCGGACGGGCTGCCCGACTTCGTCGAGGGGCGCGATCCGCACCCCTACATCGACCAGGACGAGATCCATGACATCTACCGCTCGTGGCGGGCCGTCGCCGACGAGTACGACGGTGTCTTCGTCGGCGAGGTCTGGCTGCCGGACTCGGAACGGTTCGCACGCTATCTGCGCCCGGACGAGCTGCACACAGCCTTCAACTTCAACTTCCTGAGCTGCCCGTGGGACGCCGCCCGGTTGCGTACGGCGGTCGAGGAGACCCTGGCGGAGCACGCCCCGGTCGGGGCCCCGGCGACCTGGGTGCTGTGCAATCACGACGTGACGCGGACGGTCACCCGCTACGGCCGCCGGGAGACCGGCTTCGACTTCGCGGCCAAGGTCTTCGGCACCCCGACCGACCTCGGCCTCGGGACCCGCAGAGCCCGTGCTGCGGCACTGCTCTCGCTGGCGCTGCCCGGATCGGTCTACCTCTACCAGGGCGAGGAACTGGGGCTGCCCGAGGTGGAGATCCCGTTGCACCGGATCCAGGATCCGATGCACTTCCGCTCCGGCGGCACCGACCCGGGCCGCGACGGCTGCCGGGTGCCGCTGCCCTGGTCGGCCGAACCGCCCGCCGTCGAGCCCTGGCTCCCGCAGCCGGACGGCTGGACCGGCTACGCGGCCGAACTCCAGGCGGAGGAACCGGATTCGATGCTCTCGCTGTACCGGGCCGCGCTCGGTCTGCGCCGGACGGAGGCCGGATTCGGGGACGGGCCGCTGACGTGGCTGCCCGCGGCCGACGGCGTCCTGGCCTTCGCCCGGTCCGAAGGACTGATCTGTGTCGTCAACCTGGCCGGGGAGCCCGCCGTGCTCCCCGGGCACTCGCACACCCTGCTCAGCAGCGGTCCTCTGGACGGGGGAGGGCGCCTGCCGCAGGACACGGCGGTCTGGCTGCGGGCCTGACGCCGCTCGCCCTTCCCGTCTCCGGGCAGTCTCAGGGAAGGGGCGGTGGCAGGGGCAGCGCCTGCGGCGGGCGTGGCCCGTTGTACTGGCCGCTCGGGCGCAGCCGGAGCGGCCGTTCCGCGTACTCCTCCAGCGCATGGGCGATCCAGCCCGCGGTCCTCGCCACGGCGAACAGCGCTTCGCCCGCCTCGGCGCGCATCCCCGACGCCACGGAGAGCACGGCGAGCGCCAGATCGACATTGGCGTGCAGCTCGGTGTGGCGGGCCGTCGTCGTCACCACGTCGCGGGCCGCGGCGAGCGCGGGACCGGCCGCCGGGACCCGGTCGAGCAGCGCGAACAGCGCCGCCGCCCGGGGGTCCTCGCCCCGGTACAGCCGGTGGCCGAGCCCCGGTACCCGTCGTCCGGCCCGCAGATGGTCGGCGACGACCGGGGCCGCCCCGCCCCGCTCCAGTACGTCCGCGAGCATCCGGTGGGCCAGTCCGCTGGCCGCGCCGTGCAGGGGGCCCTCCAGCGCGCCGAGCCCGGCGGAGACGACGGCGTAGGGATGGGCACGGGCTGATGCCGCGACCCGCGTGGCCAGTGTGGAAGCCGCCAGATCGTGGTCGATGAGCAGCACAAGTGCCGCTTCCAGCACCCTGAGTGACGCGTCGTCAGGTCCGTGCGGGGTGAGCCGGCGCCAGAACCGGGGCACCAGCCCTTCGCCCTCCCCGGCCGCGCCCTCCGGGTCCCGTGCGCCTTCCACCGGGAGTGAGCCCACCAATGTGGGGATCAGGGCGCGTGCCGTCCCCAGCACGGCGTCCGGCGAGAGATCGAAACGCAGCGGATCGGCCGCCGACGCGGCGACGGCTGCCGCCCGCAGCCGGTCCATCACCGTGCTGTGCGCGGGCAGCGCCCCGACCGCGCGCTGCCCGGCCGCCAGCGCCTCGTGGGGAGCGCTGAACAGCACCCCGGGGCGGAGCGTTCCGGTCCACAGCCATTCCGCCACCTCCTCGTAGCCGTACCGCCCGGCGAGTTCGGTCGCGTCCACCCCCCGGAAGTAGTAGCGGTCGGTGTCCGGGTCGATCAGCGTCACGCCGGTGCGGAAGGCGAGGTCGCCGCCGGAGGGCTGGGGCTCCCGGCGTGTGCCGCGTGCGGCCAGCGCCTCGACCTCGGCGGCGTCGAAGGTGCTGCCCCGGCCGCCCGGTGCGCGGCGGCTGCCGAGCTGGCCGCGGCTGACGTACGCGTACACGGTCTCGGGCTTCACCCCGAGCCGGTCGGCCGCCTCCCTGGTGGTCAGCCGCCGGGGTTCCGCTGCCGCTGGTTGATCGCTCATGTGGTTCACCGTATCTACATTGATTCAATCAACATTGACAGGATTCAAGTCAATCATGGACAGTCGAATCAATGAAGAGGGAACGCGTCACGAGGCACACCTGACGAGGCGCATTCGACCAAGGAGACAGCCATGTCCACCATCACCGCCCCACGAGGGCTCGCGGGCGTCGTCGTCACGGACACCGAACTGGGGGACGTGCGGGGCCGCGAGGGCTTCTACCACTACCGGCAGTACTCGGCGGTCGACCTCGCCCGGCTCCGTACCTTCGAGGACGTCTGGTACCTGATGGTCCACGGCGAACTCCCGGACGCAGCCCGGCGCGAGGCCTTCACCGCCCGGACCGCCACGCTGCGCAGGCTGCCCGACGGAGTCCGGGACGTGCTGCCCGCCCTCGCCCGGGCCGGATCGGGCCCGCTCGCCGGGCTGCGGACCGCGCTCTCCCTGCTCGGCGCCGAGTCCGGCTTCCGGCCGGTCTACGACATCGGTACGGACCGCCGGGTCGCCGACACCCTCGCCGCCTGTGCGGTCGTGCCGACGCTGCTGGCCGCGCTGTACCGGACCGGCCGGGGCCTGGAGCCCGTCGAGCCGCGCGACGACCTGCCCGCAGCGGCCAACTACCTCTACATGATCACTGGTTCGGAGCCGGACCCGGACCGGGCGCGCGCCGTCGAGCAGTACCTGGTCTCCACCGTCGACCACGGCTTCAACGCCTCCACCTTCACCGCCCGCGTCATCGCCTCCACCGGCGCCGATGTGGCGGCCTGCCTGGTCGGTGCGGTCGGCGCCCTCTCCGGGCCGCTCCACGGCGGAGCGCCGAGCCGGGCGCTGGACACCCTCGACGCGATCGGCACACCGGACCGCATCGACCCGTGGATACGGGAGAGGGTGCTGGCCGGCGACCGGATCATGGGCTTCGGGCACCCCGTCTACCGCACCGAGGACCCGCGCTCGCGGATGCTGCGGGAGATCGCCCAGGGGTTCGGCGGACCCCTCGTCGACTTCGCCGTCCAGGTCGAGGAGCGCGTGGAGATGCTGCTCGCCGAACTCAAACCCGGCCGTGAACTGCACACCAACGTCGAGTTCTACGCGGGGGTCGTCATGGAGCAGTGCGGGCTGCCGCGGGAGATGTTCACACCGACCTTCTGCGTGGCGCGGGTGATCGGCTGGAGCGCCAACATCCTGGAGCAGGCGGCGGACTCCAAGATCATCCGCCCGGCGGCCCGCTATGTGGGCCCGCCCCCGCCGCAGCCGGTACCGGCCGTCGGCTGACCCGGCGGGGGCCGGGCCGCCGGGCCGGTCCGCCAGGTCTCCGGCTCCATTAGGATCGGTGCCCATGTCCAGGAAACCCGTGCCCGTCGTCGTCCTCGCGGGATTCCTCGGATCCGGCAAGACCACGCTCCTCAACCATCTGCTGCGGCAGAGCAGAGGCACCCGGATCGGCGCCGTCGTCAACGACTTCGGCGCGATCGAGATCGACGCGATGACCGTCGCCGGGCAGGTCGACTCGATGGTGTCGCTCGGCGACGGCTGTCTGTGCTGTGCCGTCGACACCAGCGAACTCGACGAGTACCTGGGCCGGCTCTCCCGCCCCGACCTGCGGATCGACGTCATCGTCATCGAGGCGAGCGGCCTCGCGGAGCCGCAGGAGCTCATCAGGATGATCCTGGCCAGCGGCAATCCGGACATCGTGTACGGGGGACTCGTCCAGGTCGTCGACGCCGCCGAGTTCGACGCGACCCGCAGCCGCCACCCGGAGACCGACCGTCATCTGACCCTCGCCGATCTTGTCGTCCTCAACAAGGCCGACCGGGTGGACGAGGCCGGCCGGGCGCGCATCCGGGCCGCGGTCGGCGAGCACGCCGTCGGGGTTCCGGTGATCAGCGCCGCGTACGGGCAGATCGATCCCGGGCTGCTCATCGACCGCAGACCGGCCGGCGAGCGCGTCGGGCAGCTCTCCTTCGACGACCTGCGGGACGACGGGGAGCCGGACGGTACGGACACCGCACCCGCGGAAGCGGGCACCCGCGCGGACGGCGGTGATCACAGCGGCCATCTGCACGAGCTCTACGAGAGCGTCGGATTCGTCTCGGCCGAGCCGATGAACCCCCGGCGGTTCATGGAGTTCCTGGACGCCCGGCCCGACGGTCTCTACCGCATCAAGGGGTTCGTCCACTTCGGCGTCCCCGGCCACCCGGAGATGTACACCCTGCACGCGGTCGGCAACTTCCTGCGCTTCTACCCCTCGACCCGGGCCGAGGGCGATGAGGCCCGCACCGATCTGGTCCTCATCGGGTCCGGCATCGACGCCGGTGCCGTACGCGGGCGGCTCGACTCCTGCCGCGAGCACGCGCCGCAGGACGTCCCCGCCGAATCCATGTGGGGCGTCCTGCGCTATGTGCCCGGCCTCTCCGAAGGGCCCGGGGAACCGGACGCGGCCGAAGAGGCCGGGCTGCCGTACTGAGCGTGCGGTACGCGGATCCGTGACCGGCCCGCCGCCGCCCGGCGGGGTGATGGTGCGGCATCGCGAACGGGTGCCGCACCGCGCGGCCGCGGTCAGGGGGAGTCCCGCTGCCCACGGCCGCGCTGCTGCTCAGCGGACCCGCACCGTCACCACGTCAGAGGTGTGCAGACGCACGGGCTTCCGGTCGTGCTTGCTGGTCAAGCCGTACAGCACCGCGCGGAACCGCAGGTCGCCGCGGCGTGCGGAGGTGCCGTCCGCGGTGACGTGCGCTTCGCCCTTGACCGCAGCGCTGCACGTCTCCTGGTGCCACCCCTCGCCGAAGCCGTTCTCCTCCAGGCACAGCTGATGCAGGTAGCCCGCGCTGTCGTCGCCGCCGTGCGCCTTGACGGCGATGGTCCTGCCGACCTTGGCGGTGTGCGGCGCCGTGATCTCCACAGAGCCCTTGGCGAATGCCGGCGCCGCGGCCAGCGCCACGGAGGCCAGCCCCAGCGCACCGAGCACAGCCACCTGGGCGCCCCGCGCCTTCATTCCGGTCTTCTTCGTCCTGGTCATGGACTTTCCTTCCATGGATCTCCCCGCAGGGTGAGACCCAACCCCTGTCGCGAAGGCGCCCGGTGCGCCCTGCTGGTAAGCCAGATGGGCCGGCCTCCCCGCACGTTGCGCCCCGTTTGTTCCGTTACAGATCCAGGACATGAACCGCCGGCGGTGCCCGGCCCGACCAACAGTCACCACATCGCTTCGCGGCAGCGGCAACCCGCGCGCCGGGCCGGCAGAGGGCCGGCCCGGCTGGGTGCCGCCCCCGGTTACACCGGTCCCGCGAGCTTCGCCACCGCCGAGGTGAGCGGCAGGCCCGAGCCGTCGCGGCGCGGGTCCGGTTCCGGCAGTTCGGCCGGGGCGCCGTTCACGGCGGCGGCCCGCACCGGGGTCTCTCCCGCCCAGGCCAGCACGAGCAGGTCCTCGCCCTTCAGGAAGCGCTGGCAGCGCACCCCGCCGGTCGCCCGGCCCTTGCGCGGGTACTGGTCGAACGGGGTCAGCTTCGCCGTACGCACCGAGTCGTCCAGCGTGCCGTGCGAGCTCGCGACGGTGAAGACCACCGCACCGGCCGCCGGATCCACCGCGGTGAACGAGATCACCTTGGCCCCGTCGGCCAGCTTGATCCCTGCCATACCGCCCGCCGGGCGGCCCTGCGGCCTGACCTGTCCGGCCGGATAGCGCAGCAACTGCGCGTCGTCCGTGATGAAGACCAGGTCCTCCTCGCCGGTCCGCAGCTCGGCCGCGCCGACGATCCGGTCGCCGTCCCGGAGGCCGATGACCTCCAACTCGTCCTTGTGGGCGGGGTAGTCGGGCACCACCCGCTTGACGATGCCCTGTTCGGTGCCGATCGCCAGACCGGGTGACGACTCGTCGACCGTGGTGAGGCAGACGACCCGCTCACCGTCGGCGAGCGAGACGAACTCCGCGATCTGCGCGCCGCCCGCCAGGCTGGGCGCCGACGCGGTGTCCGGCAGCTGCGGCAGGTCGATCACCGCCAGCCGCAGCAGCCGCCCGGCCGACGTCACCACACCGATGTCGCCCCGCGCGGTCGCCGGTACGGCCGAGACCACGACATCGTGCTTGGTGCGCTTCTGCCCCTCCGTGCTGAGCGCTTCGGCGGTGGCCGTACGCGCCAGGAGCCCCGTGGACGACAGCAGCACCCGGCACGGGTCGTCGGCGACCTCCAGCGAGGCCGCGGCGACCGGGGTGCCCGCCGACTCCAGCAGTACCGTACGGCGGTCGGTGGAGAACTTCTTCGCCACCGCGGCCAGTTCGGCCGAGACCAGCTTGCGCAGCTCCGCGTCGGAATCCAGGATCCGGGTCAGCTCTTCGATCTCGCTGTTCAGCCGGTCGCGCTCGCTCTCCAGCTCGATCCGGTCGAACTTGGTGAGCCGGCGCAGCGGAGTGTCCAGGATGTACTGCGTCTGGATCTCGCTCAGCGAGAAGTGCGAGATCAGCCGCTCCTTGGCCTGCGCCGAATTGTCGCTGGAACGGATGAGGCGGATGACCTCGTCGATGTCGAGCAGCGCCACGAGCAGCCCGAGGACCAGGTGCAGCCGGTCCTGCCGCTTGGTCCTGCGGAACTCGCTGCGCCGCCTGACGACCGAGAAGCGGTGGTCGAGATAGACCTCCAGGAGCTCCTTGAGGCCCAGCGTCAGCGGCTGTCCGTCGACCAGCGCCACGTTGTTGATCCCGAAGGACTCCTCCATCGGGGTGAGCTTGTAGAGCTGTTCGAGCACGGCCTCCGGCACGAAGCCGTTCTTGATCTCGATGACCAGCCGCAGCCCGTGCGCCCGGTCGGTGAGGTCCTTCAGATCGGCGATGCCCTGAAGCTTCTTCGACGCCACCAGGTCCTTGATCTTGGCGCGGACCTTCTCCGGGCCGACCGCGAAGGGCAGTTCGGTGACGACGATGCCCTTGCGGCGCGGGGTGACGTCCTCCACGGTGGCCGTCGCGCGGATCTTGAAGGTGCCGCGCCCGCGCTCGTAGGCGTCCCTGATCCCGTCAAGACCCACGATCCGGCCACCGGTCGGCAGGTCGGGGCCCGGCACGAAGCGCATCAGGGTGTCGAGGTCGGCGCCCGGGTGCTTGATCAGGTGGCGGGCCGCCGCGATGATCTCGCCCAGGTTGTGCGGGGGCATGTTGGTCGCCATCCCGACCGCGATCCCGGACGAGCCGTTGACCAGCAGGTTCGGATAGGCGGCGGGGAGCACGACGGGCTCGCGCTCCTGGCCGTCGTAGTTGGGCTCGAAGTCGACCGTGCTCTCGTCGATCGACTCCGTCATCAGCGACGTGGCGTCGGCCATCCGGCACTCGGTGTAACGCATCGCGGCCGGCGGGTCGTCGTTGCCGAGCGAGCCGAAGTTGCCGTGTCCGTCGACCAGCGGGAGCCGCATGGAGAAGGGCTGCGAGAGCCGCACCAGGGCGTCGTAGATCGACGCGTCACCGTGCGGGTGCAGCTTGCCCATGACCTCGCCGACGACACGGGCGCACTTCACATAGCTGCGGTCGGGCCGCAGCCCCATCTCGTTCATCTGGTAGAGGATGCGCCGGTGTACGGGCTTCATGCCGTCACGGGCGTCCGGCAGGGCCCGTGAGTAGATCACCGAGTACGCGTACTCCAGGAAGGAGCCCTGCATTTCATCGACCACGTCGATGTCGAGAATCTTCTCCTCGAAGTCCTCCGGCGGCGGGGTCTTCGTGCTGCGGCGGGCCATCGCTGCTGCGGCTCCTTCACGTGCCTGGTCCGGTACTGACGCCGACCATTGTGGACTGTCCCACCGACAACACCGACCGCGACCCGTGCACACCGGGATGGCTGCCAGGTGTCGGCGCGCTTGCATACAGTGGCAGGACTGCATTTCAACGCGGTCAACACACGCGATCGAAGGGACGTACATGCCCATGGGTCACACGGCCACAGCCGAGGCCGGTTCCGGCGGCCTGACAGCGACCGAACACCGGCTGGCCAACGGCCTGCGGGTGGTGCTCTCCGAGGACCACCTGACCCCGGTCGCCGCGGTCTGCCTCTGGTACGACGTCGGTTCACGCCACGAAGTCAAGGGGCGTACCGGACTCGCCCACCTCTTCGAGCACCTGATGTTCCAGGGCTCGGGACAGGTCGAGGGCAACGGCCACTTCGAGCTGGTGCAGGGGGCCGGGGGCTCGCTCAACGGCACCACCAGCTTCGAGCGCACCAACTACTTCGAGACGATGCCCACGCACCAGCTGGAGTTGGCGCTCTGGCTGGAGGCCGACCGGATGGGCTCCCTCCTCGCCGCGCTCGACGAGGAGTCCATGGAGAACCAGCGGGACGTCGTCAAGAACGAGCGCCGCCAGCGCTACGACAACGTGCCGTACGGCACGGCGTTCGAGAAGCTGACCGCCCTCTCCTACCCGGAGGGCCACCCGTACCACCACACGCCGATCGGTTCCATGGCCGACCTGGACGCGGCGACGCTGGAGGACGCCCGCGCGTTCTTCCGTACGAACTACGCGCCGAACAACGCCGTGCTGTCCGTCGTCGGCGACATCGACCCGGAGCAGACGCTCGCCTGGGTCGAGAAGTACTTCGGCACCATCCCCTCCCACGACGGCAAGCAGCCGCCGCGGGACGGCTCACTGCCCGACACCCTCGGCGCCGAGGTGCGCGAGGAGCTGTACGAGGAGGTGCCCTCGCGTGCCCTGATGGCCGCCTACCGGCTCCCCGAGGACGGCACCCGCGCGTGCGACGCGGCGGACATCGCACTGACCATCCTGGGCGGCGGCGAGTCGTCGCTGCTCCACAACAGGCTGGTGCGCCGGGACCGTACGGCCGTCGCCGCGGGCTTCGGCCTGCTGCGGCTCTCCGGCGCCCCCTCGCTCGGCTGGCTGGACGTCAAGACGTCGGGCGGTGTCGAGGTCCCGCAGATCGAGGCGGCCGTCGACGAGGAGCTGGCCCGCTTCGCCGCGGTGGGGCCCACGGCCGAGGAGATGGAGCGCGCGCAGGCCCAGCTGGAGCGGGAGTGGCTCGACCGGCTCGGTACGGTCGCCGGCCGCGCCGACGAACTGTGCAGGTACGCCGTGCTGTTCGGCGACCCGCAGCTGGCGCTGACCGCCGTCGGCCGGGTGCTGGACATCACGGCCGACGAGGTGCAGGAGGTAGCCAAGGCCCGGCTGCGCCCGGACAACAGGGCTGTGCTGGTGTACGAGCCCGTCACCGCCGATGAGCCCGAAGAGACCAGTGCGGACGGCGTATCCGACGAGGCCGCCGCGACCACCGAGAGCACAGAGGCGGACCAGTGACCGACCCCGCGGCCGTGACGATGACCTTCCACCCGCAGCCCCAGGCGGGTGCCCCCAGGCCCTGGGCCTTCCCGGCCCCCGAGCGCTCCACCCTGCCCAACGGCCTGACGGTGCTGCGCTGCGACCGTCCCGGACAGCAGGTCGTCGCTGTCGAGATCAGCCTCGACGCCCCGCTGGACGCCGAGCCCGAGGGGCTCGACGGCATCGCCACGATCATGGCGAGGGCCTTCTCCGAGGGCACCGACAAGCACAGCGCCGAGGAGTTCGCCGCTGAGCTGGAGCGCTGCGGCGCCACACTCGACGCGCACGCCGACCACCCCGGTGTCCGGGTCTCCCTGGAAGTGCCGGTCTCCCGGCTGCCCAAGGCGCTCGGCCTGCTCGCGGACGCACTGCGCGCGCCCGCCTTCGCCCCGAGCGAGGTCGAGCGGATCGTGGGCAACCGGCTGGACGAGATCCCGCACGAGCTGGCCAACCCGGCCCGCCGCGCCGCCAAGCAGCTCTCGAAGGAGCTGTTCCCGGCCACCGCGCGCATGTCGCGTCCGCGCCAGGGCACCGAGGAGACGGTGGCGCGCATCGACGCGCCGGCCGTCCGTGCCTTCTACGACGCGTACGTCCGGCCGTCGACAGCCACCGCCGTGGTCGTCGGCGACCTGGCGGGCACCGACCTGGACGCGGTGCTCGCCGAGACCCTCGGCGAGTGGAAGGGCAACGCGGGCACGCCCCGCCCGGTGCCCCCGATCACCGCGGACGACACCGGCCGGGTGGTCGTCGTGGACCGCCCCGGAGCGGTCCAGACCCAGCTGCTGATCGGCCGGATCGGTGCCGACCGGCACGACCGGGTCTGGCCCGCCCAGGTCCTCGGCACGTACTGCCTGGGCGGCACGCTCACCTCCCGTCTGGACCGCGTCCTGCGCGAGGAGAAGGGCTACACCTACGGTGTGCGGGCCTTCAGCCAGGTGATCCGCTCCGCGCCCGACGGGACCGGCGCCGCCATGCTCGCCATCAGCGGGTCGGTGGACACCGAGTCGACCGGACCCGCGCTCGACGACCTCTGGACGGTGCTCAGGACGCTGGCCGCGGGCGGGCTGACCGACGCCGAGCGGGACGTCGCCGTACAGAACCTGGTGGGCGTCGCCCCGCTGAAGTACGAGACGGCCGCCGCCGTCGCGGGCACGCTGGCCGATCAGGTCGAGCAGCACCTGCCGGACGACTTCCAGGCACAGCTGTACGCGCACCTCGCCGCGACCGGCACGGTCGAGGCGACCGCGGCCGTGGTCTCCGCCTTCCCCGACGACCGGCTGGTGACGGTCCTGGTGGGGGACGCCGCACAGATCGTGGAGCCGGTCAGGGCGCTGGGCATCGGTGAAGTGACCGTGGTCGCGAGCTGACGTCACGGCCGCCCCGAGGCACGGGCGGCCGCAGCGGATCCCCGGGGTCCCGGTGGGCGGCGCGCCCACCGGGACCCGGCTGCGTGCCGGGGTACAGAGTCCCGGGCTGTATGTCGTGGTTGTCGGATGCGCGGCCTTTGGCGGCTGCTGCCGGTGGGATGTCCTGTGGGATGTGCGACAAAACCCGCTCTCTGTTTGGCCCGACCGGCACCGCTCACTTACCGTCACATGCGCTGTCCGTCGGACGTAAGCCGCAACCGCGGCGCCGGGCAGCGATCGCCGAGTCCCCGTCAGGCGCGAGCCCGGGGAGCCGGGGACCCACTCAGTCCCTGGGGTGAATCGGGGCCGCTCCGCAGGGGCGGGCCCGTAGGAGACCTTCCTGCTCCGAACCCGTCAGCTAACCCGGTAGGCGAGAGGGAAGGAAAGGACCAGCCCCTTCATGGCGTTCAGCCGCCCTACCGGCAAGCACCGTGCCCCGAACCGTCCGACCCGCAGGACCGCGGGCGTCGCCGGAGTCGCCACCCTCGCCACAGCCGGTGTCATCGGCACCCTCGCCTCCCCGGCGATGGCCGACAGCGCGAAGGTCTCCACCGCACAGGAGGCCCGCCTCGACCGGACCATACTGGTCGGTGACACCGTCGCCGACCGGATAGCCGCCCAGGCCACGGCCCAGCGGCACGAAGCCGCCCACGCCGAGGCCTTGGCGAAGGCGAAGGCCGCCGCCAAGGCCAGGGCGGCAGCCGCGAAGGCGAAGGCCGAGCGGGAGCGCGAGGCGAAGGCGGCCAAGCAGCGCGCGGCCCGGGCCGAGGCCCGCAAGCGCCTCAACGCCTTCGTGCCCCCGGTCGCCGACTCGTACGTGTCCACCGGCTACAAGACCGGCGGCAGCCTCTGGTCCTCCGGCAGCCACACCGGCATCGACTTCCACGCCGCGAGCGGCACCCCGGTCCATGCCGTCGGCGCCGGCACGGTCGTGGAGGCCGGCTGGGGCGGCGCGTACGGCAACAACATCGTCATCCGGATGCACGACGGCACGTACACGCAGTACGGCCACCTGTCGTCCATCGGCGTCTCGGTCGGCCAGTCCGTCACATCGGACCAGCAGATCGCGCTCTCCGGCGCCACCGGCAATGTCACGGGCCCGCACCTCCACTTCGAGGCCCGCACCGGCCCCGACTACGGCTCGGACATCGACCCCGTCGCGTACCTGCGCTCGCACGGTGTGAAGGTCTGACCCGGCGCGTCCCGTGTGGCCCCGGTGCTCGCCGCGCCGGGGCCACACGCGTCCCGGGTGTTCGCACGGACATTTTCCTAACGCCCGGTGTTCGTACGTCCGGTTTTTACATGGCCAAAAGATATCCATGATTTACCGGGGGCCTTCGGGAATTAACCTGCCCTGCCATAGAGTCGCCGCACAGGTGCGTACAGACCGCGATATGCGGGCGTCGATGCGGAGGTTCGGTCATGCGCATTCCCGCGCATTCGGTATGCACGGCAATCCGTGACGACATCATCTCGGGGGTGTACGAGCGGGGTGGCCGGCTGACCGAGGAGGTGCTCGCGCGCCGCTACGGCGTCTCCCGTGTCCCTGTCCGTGAGGCGCTGCGGACCCTGGAGTCCGAGGGGTTCGTCGTCACCCGCCGCCACGCGGGCGCCTGTGTCGCCGAACCGACCGAGCGGGAGGCGGCCGACCTGCTGGAGATACGGATGCTGCTGGAGCCGATGGGCGCGGCGCGCGCCGCCCAGCGGCGGACCGATGCTCATCTGAAGGTGCTCCGCGGCCTGGTCAGGCTGGGGCAGGAACGTGCCGGGCGCGGCCAGGGCGAGGACCTGCGGTCGCTCGGCGGCTGGTTCCACGAGACGCTGGCACAGTCATCGGGCAGTGCGGCGCTGACCACGCTGCTCGGCCAGCTGCGGCAGAAGATCAGCTGGATGTACGCGGTCGACCAGCCGGTCCTTCCCGTCGTCTCCTGGGCCGAGCACGGCTCGATCGTGGACGCGGTGGCGCGCGGCGACGCGGAGCGGGCCCGTGCCCTCACCGCGGTGCACGCCGAGCGCGCCGCCGCGGCGCACCGGCTGCGGAAACAGGGCCGCGTGAGGGATTCGCAACATGCTGTAAACATTGCGAGCATCACCGATTAACAGTGCTGCCGTATACAGGGGAGAAGGGAATATCCCGGCGCGGCTCTCCGTGCTCTCGGGGTTTCCTCTTTATGTTCTGCTTTTCTGATCCCGGAAAAGAGGGAAAGGCAGAACCGCAGTGTCCAGAATTCGGAACACTGCGGTCCGGGGCGCTGTGAGGGCCGCTTCAGACGGTCTCGGGGAGTTCGTCGAGCCCTTCGGTGACCAGCTTGGCCAGCCGGTCCAGGGCGGCGTCGGCGCCCTCCACGTCCGAGGTGAGCACGATCTCCTCGCCGCCCTCCACGCCCAGGCCGAGGACCGCGAGCATCGACGCGGCGTTGACCGGGTCGCCGCCGTTCTTCGCGATCGTCACCGGGACGCCGGAAGCCGTGGTGGCACGGACGAAGATGGAGGCCGGTCGGGCGTGCAGGCCCTCGGTCCAACCGACCTTGACGCGACGCTCAGCCATGGTGTTGCCCTTCGAGTTCCGCGAGAGTTGTCTAGACCATTCTTGCACGGGGGTCCGGCGTTCTGAGGCTCCGCCGCGTCCCAGACTGCACCGCTCCCCTGACCACCGCGACCCGTACGCTTTCAGCATGCAGCCCCCGCTGGAGGAGAACCCGCACCAGGAGTACCCGGCCCACTGGGAGGCGGACGTGGTGCTGCGCGACGGCGGTACCGCGCGGATCAGGCCGATCACCACCGAGGACGCCGACCGGCTGGTCAGCTTCTACGAGCTGGTCTCGCCCGAGTCGAAGTACTACCGCTTCTTCGCTCCGTACCCCCGGCTCTCCGCCAAGGACGTCCACCGCTTCACCCATCATGACTACGTCGACCGGGTGGGTCTCGCGGCGACCGTCGGCGGCGAGTTCATCGCGACCGTCCGCTACGACCGGATCGGCGCGCACGAGGCCGAGGTCGCCTTCCTCGTGCAGGACGCCCACCAGGGGCGCGGCGTGGCCTCCGCGCTGCTCGAACACATCGCGGCGGTCGCCAGGGAGCGCGAGGTCAGCCGCTTCACCGCCGAGGTGCTGCCGGCCAACAACAAGATGATCAAGGTGTTCACGGACGCCGGGTACGAGCAGAAGCGCAGTTTCGAGGACGGCTCGGTCCACCTCACCTTCGATCTGGAACCCACCGAGGCGTCCCTGGCCGTCCAGCGCGCCCGCGAACAGCGCGCGGAGGCGCGGTCGGTGCAGCGGCTGCTGGCCCCCCGCTCCGTCGCCGTCGTCGGGGTGGGGCGCACCCCCGGCGGGGTGGGGCGCGCCGTCCTGCGCAATCTGCACGGATCCGGCTTCACCGGGCGCACCTACGCGGTGAACCGTGCCTTCCCCGACGGCCTCACCGAAGTGGACGGTGCCCCCGCCCACCGGTCGGTGGCGTCCGTCGCCGCCACCGGGGACGCGGTCGACCTGGTGGTCGTCGCCGTACCGGCCGCACAGGTGCCCGACGTGGTCGCCGACTGCGGGGCGAGCGGGGTGCAGGGGCTCGTCGTGATCTCCGCCGGTTACGCGGAGAGCGGGCCCGAAGGGCTGCTGCGCCAGCGCGAACTGCTGCGCCGGGCCCGCTCGTACGGTATGCGCATCATCGGGCCGAACGCCTTCGGCCTCATCAACACCGCGGAAGCCGTCCGGCTGAACGCCTCACTGGCCCCCGAGTCCCCGGCGCGCGGCCGGATCGGACTCTTCACCCAGTCCGGTGCGATCGGCATCGCGCTGCTCTCCGCGCTGCACCGGCGCGGCGCCGGACTCTCCTCCTTCATCTCGGCCGGCAACCGCGCCGATCTGTCGGGCAACGACTTCCTCCAGTACTGGCACGACGACCCGGACACCGATGTCGCCCTGCTCTACCTCGAATCGATCGGCAACCCCCGGAAGTTCACCCGCCTCGCCCGGCGCACCGCGGCGGTGAAGCCGGTCGTGGTCGTCAAGGGCGCCCGGCACAGCGGCAGCGCCCCGCCCGGCCACGCTGTCCCGGTCACCCGCGTCCCGGACGCCACGGTCTCCGAGCTGCTGCGGCAGGCCGGTGTGATCAGGGTCGACACCGTCACCGAACTGGTCGACGCGGGTCTGCTGCTGGCCGACCAGCCGCTGCCTGCCGGACCGCGCGTCGCGATCCTCGGCAACTCCGAATCGCTCGGCCTGCTGACCTACGACGCCTGTCTCACCGAGCGCCTGCGCCCGCTTCCGCCCGTCGACCTGACGACCGACGCGGCCCCGCAGGACTTCCGCGACGCGCTCGGCCGGGCCCTGGCGGACGACGGCTGCGACGCGGTGCTGGTCACGGCGATCCCCTGGGTGGGCGAGAACGGCGTGACCGAGTCGGGGGACGGCGAGGTGCTGGCGGCCGCCCTGCGCGAAGCGGCAGCGGACGCCCCCGCCAAGCCGGTCGCCGTGGTGCATCTGGAGATCGGCGGTCTCGCCGAGGCGCTGGCGGCGGCCTCCGGCACCGTACGAGCCGCCCGCGGAACGGCCGCCGCGACATCGGCTCCGGACCCGTCGGCCACCCAGGACGGCGGCGGGGGAGAAGCCCCGCCCGCCGGGGCGAACACAGCGCACGTCACCAGCACAGCCGCCACCGCGGATGCGGCCGCGGACACAGCCGCCGCGCCTCCCGCCGCCCGCACCCGGGGCATCCCCGCCTACCCGGCCGCCGAGCGGGCCGTCCGCGCACTCGCCCAGGCCGTCCGCTACGCACAGTGGCGCCGCCAGTCCGCCGAGCCCGGCCGGGTCCCCGAGTACGACGACATCGACGAGAGCGCCGCCGCCGGCCGGATCGAGGCGCTGCTCGGCACCGCCCGCGTCGATGTCACACGCGGCCTGGCGCTCTCGCCCGACGACGCCTGCGAACTCCTCGGCCTGTACGGCATCCGCGTCCTGCCGACCCGCCCCGCCCCGGACGCGGACACCGCCGTCGCCGCTGCGGAGCACCTCGGCTACCCCGTCGCGCTCAAGGCCACGGCGCCCCATCTGCGCCACCGCCCCGACCTCGGAGGCGTCCGGCTCGACATCGCGACCGAAGCGGGGCTGCGCCGCGCCTACGCCGAACTCTCCGGCGACCTGGGCAGCCCGGCCGAGGTCCGGCCCGTGGTGCAGGCGATGGTGGGACGCGGCGTGGACACCGTCGTACGGTCCGCGATCGACCCGGCCGTCGGAGCCGTCCTCTCCTTCGGCCTGTCCGGTGCGCCCTCCGAACTGCTCGGCGACACCGCTCACCGCCTCGTCCCCGCCACCGACCGGGACGCGGCCGAACTCATCAGATCGATCAGGACGGCGCCGCTCCTGTTCGGCTGGCGCGGCTCGGCACCCGTCGACACCGCAGCCCTGGAGGAGCTGCTGCTGAGGGTCTCCCGGCTGGTGGACGACCACCCCGAAGTGGTGTCCGTCGCTCTTGAACCGGTGGTGGTCGGACAGAAGGGACTCTCCGTGCTCGGGGCCGCCGTGCGCCTGGCCCCGGCGAACGCGCTCGGCGACCTCGGCCCGCGCCGCCTCCCGAGCTACTGAGCGGGCCCTGCGCCCGGATACCGTGCCCCGCTCCTGCGGCCTCTCCACCCTGAACCGGCGGTCTAAGATGGAGCCCATGGCGAAGACCGGTACAACGACCCAGGGGCTGCGCGCGGCGATCGAGCGCAGCGGCTACTACCCGGCCCTCGTGGCCGAGGCGGTGGAGGCCGCCGTCGGCGGCGAGCCGGTTTCTTCGTACCTGGTGCACCAGGAGACGACGTTCGATTCCAACGAGGTCCGCCGCCATGTCACGGTCCTCGTCCTGACGGGCAACCGCTTCATCGTCAGCCACACCGACGAGCAGGCCGCCGACGGCAGCTCCCCGACACCGTTCGCCACCACGTCGACCGAGTCGGTGAAGCTGGGCCGGATCTCCTCCGTGGTGCTCAGCCGTGTCGTGGCGAACCCGGAGAAGTACGTCCCCGGCACGCTGCCCCGCGAGGTCGTCCTGACCATCGGCTGGGGCGCGGTCGCCCGGCTCGACCTGGAGCCCGCCGCCTGCGGCGACCCCAACTGCGAGGCGGACCACGGCTATACGGGCAGCTCCACCGCCGACGACCTCAGCCTGCGGGTGAGTGAGGCGGGCGACGGGCCGGACACGGTCCGCCAGACCCTCGCGTTCTCCCAGGCGCTCTCCGAGGCGACCGCGGCGGCCGGCCGCTGATGGCTCTGCCCGACTGGCCGTACGAGGACGACACCGCCCCGCTGGACCTCTCCACCGCCCCGGTGCCGGAGTACGGCTCGGGTTCGCTCGCCGACCTGCTGCCGACGCTCGCCGCCGGGCTGGGAGTTCCCGGCTGCACCGCCGCGATCCCGGAGTTGGCACCCGCCGACCGGAACTGCGTCTTCCTCATCGACGGGCTCGGCTGGGAGCAGATCCGCGCTCACCCCGACGAGGCCCCGTACCTGCACTCGCTGCTGCCGACCTCGCGCGGTGCCACCGGCCGTCCGCTCACCGCCGGGTTCCCCGCCACCACGGCGACCTCGCTCGCCTCGGTCGGGACCGGACTGCCGCCCGGTGCGCACGGCCTCACCGGGTACACCACCCGCAACCCGGCCACCGGTGAGCTGATGAACCAGCTGCGCTGGCGCCCCTGGACCGACCCGCACGTCTGGCAGCCGTACCCCACGGTCTTCCAGCTCGCCGACAAGGCGGGCGTGCACACCGCGCAGGTCTCCTCACCCGACTTCCAGAACACCCCGCTCACCAAGATCGCGCTGAGCGGCGGCACCTTCAGGGGCCAACTCACCGGCGAGGACCGGATGGATCTGGCCGCCGCCCAACTGGGCGCTGCCGACCGTTCGTTGATCTACACCTACTACAGCGAGGTGGACTCCAAGGGCCACCGGTTCGGCATGGACTCGGACGCCTGGCGCGGCCAGCTGATGTACGTCGACCGGCTCGTCCAGCGCCTCGCCGAACAGCTCCCGCCCCGCTCGGCCCTCTATGTCACCGCCGACCACGGCATGATCGACATCCCGTTCGACGAGGAGTCGCGCATCGACTTCGACGAGGACTGGGAGCTGGGCGCGGGAGTCGCCCTGCTGGGCGGCGAGGGCCGGGCCCGGCACGTCTACGCGGTTCCGGGCGCTCAGAGCGATGTGCTCGCCGTCTGGCGCGAGGTGCTCGGCGAGCAGTTCTGGGTGGCGAGCCGCGACGAGGCCATCGCGGCGGGCTGGTTCGGCCCGGCGGTCGACGAGCGGGTGTACGGACGGATCGGCGACGTCGTCGCCGCGGCCCACGCCGACGTGGTGATCACCGCGTCCCGCCGCGAGCCGCACGAGTCGGCCATGGCCGGCATGCACGGCTCGATGACCCCCGCGGAGCAGCTGGTACCGCTGCTCGAAGTACGCTCGTAACCGCGCCCGCCGCGCCCTCTCCCCGCAGACCCGAAAGGCCCGCGACCTCTCATGCCTGAGCTGGTGTTCTTCTCCGGAACGATGGACTGCGGAAAGAGCACTCTCGCTCTGCAGATCGAGCACAACCGCTCCGCGCGCGGGCTCCAGGGCATGATCTTCACCCGCGACGACCGCGCCGGTCGGGGCAAGCTCTCCTCCCGCCTCGGTCTCGTCACCGAAGCGGTCGAGGCGGGCGAGGGCTTCGACTTCTACGCACACCTCGTCGGCCACCTCTCGCACGGCGGCCGAGCGGACTACGTCATCGCGGACGAGGCGCAGTTCCTCGCCCCCGGACAGATCGACCAGCTCGCCCGGGTCGTCGACGATCTCGGGGTCGACGTCTTCGCCTTCGGGATCACCACCGACTTCCGCTCCAAGCTCTTCCCCGGCTCGCAGCGGCTCGTCGAGATCGCCGACCGGGTCGAGGTGCTCCAGGTGGAGGCGCTCTGCTGGTGCGGCGCCCGCGCCACGCACAACGCCCGAACGATCAACGGGGAGATGGTCGTGGAAGGCGCCCAGGTGGTCGTCGGCGACGTCAACAACCCGCCGGGCGAGATCGGTTACGAGGTGCTCTGCCGACGGCACCACCGGCGGCGGACGACCGCCGCGGCGGCCCGCGCCGCAGCCCTCTCGCCCGATGTGCTCCCGGTGGACCGCCAGGACATCAGCGCTCCGTCCTGACGACGGTGAAGACCGCGCCCTCCGGGTCGGCGACCGTGGCCAGCCGCCCGGTCTCGCCCTGGCGCGGCGGCTGGAGCACATGCCCGCCCAGTTCGGTCACCCGGCGCACGGCCGCGTCGACGTCCGCCACCTCGAAGTACGTCATCCAGTGCGCGCCCCTGTCGCGGGGCAGCGCCTGGCCGACCCCGTGCAGCGAGGCCACCGCCCGCCCGTCCAGATACAGCGTCAGGTAGTCGAAGTCGGCCGACACGACCGCCTCCGTCTCGTAACCGAACACCGCCTGGTAGAACTTGCCGACCGACCCGGTCTCCCGGGTCACCAGTTCGTTCCACACCGGCGTTCCGGGCACGCCCGACTCCGCGGTGCCCAGGTGGGCCGCCGCCTGCCAGATACCGAAGACCGCGCCGTCGGGGTCCGACCCCATGGCCAGCCGCCCCGCCTCGCCCGCGTCGAGCGGGCCCACGCCGACCGTCCCGCCGCAGTGCCTGACGGTTCCCGCGGTCGCGTCGACGTCGTCGGATGCCAGATAGGTGGTCCAGGCGATCGGCAGGTGGCGGTCCGGCGGCATCTGCCCGATCCCCGCGACCTCACGGCCGTCCAGCAGCGCGCGTACATAGGGGCCCAGCTGCTCGGGACCCGGCCGGAACTCCCAGCCGAACAAGTCGCCGTAGAACTGCTGGGTCTCTGACAGGCCGTGCACCATCAGACTCACCCAGCAGGGGGTTCCGGGCCTGCGCCGCGAGGCTGCCTCGGTCATTTTCGCTCTCTCCTCGGACCATCGGTGGTGGCCGTGCGGGGGTCGGTGGGCCGCCCCCCGCCCAGATGCTTCCACCACCTGCCGTGCGCCGCGCCCCGGCCGCGCCGCATTTTGCACGTTCCAGCAGGAGGATGCCTGTTTTGGCACTCCCCGTCCTTTTCTACGGCGTTACGTGCGCGTCTTCCACGGCGTTACGTGTGCGCCGGACTCTGGGCGAGGATGGCAGTCATGACACCCATCATTACCGCATCCGATCTCGCGAGCGAGTTGGCCGGACCTCGTCCGCCGGTGCTCCTCGACGTCCGCTGGCAGCTCGGCGGCCCGAACCTCCGCCCCGAATACGAGGCCGGTCACCTCCCCGGCGCGGTCTTCGTCGACCTGGACAGTGAGCTGGCGGGACCGCCCGGCGCGGGCGGCCGCCACCCGCTGCCCGACCCCGCGGAGCTGGGCGCGGTGCTGCGCCGGGCGGGCGTCTCGCGGGACACCCCGGTCGTCGTGTACGACGGCGGCCAGGGGTGGGCCGCGGCGCGCGCCTGGTGGCTGCTGCGGTGGACGGGGCACCCGGCTGTCCGGGTACTGGACGGAGGTCTCGCATCCTGGTCGGGGCCGCTCTCCACGCGGACGCCGGCGCCCGAGCCGGGCGACTTCGTCCCCGTGCCCGGGGCGCTGCCGCTCCTCGACGCGGACGGCGCGGCCGAGCTGGCCCGCAAGGGCGTACTGCTGGACGCCCGCGCCGCCGAGCGCTACCGGGGCGACGTGGAGCCCATCGACCGGGTCGGCGGGCACATCCCCGGGGCGGTGTCGGCCCCGACGTCGGAGAACACCGGAGCCGGCGGGCACTTCCTCGCCGCGGGTGAACTGACCGCGCGGTTCGCCGCGTTGGGGGCGGCGGACCAGGGCACGGAGGTCGGCGTGTACTGCGGATCGGGCGTGTCGGGGGCGCATGAGGTGCTGGCCCTGGAGATCGCGGGGATCCGGGCCGCGCTCTACGCGGGTTCCTGGTCGCAGTGGTCGTCGGACGAGTCCCGCCCGGTCGCCACGGGGCCCACGCCGTAGAGGCGCGATCGCACGGCACCGGGGCCCGTACGCACTGCGTACGGGCCCCGGCTCAGCTACTGCTGCTACTCCTGCTTCTTGCGCCGGGTGCCGAAGACGATCTCGTCCCAGCTCGGCACGGCCGCGCGCCGGCCGGGGCGCACACCGTCCGCCTCGGCCTGCCGGTCCGTCGTCCCGGTCAGCCGGTCGCGGTGACCGGCCACCGCGCGCGGCATCAGCACGTCCGCGTACGCCGAACCGGCCCCGGCGGATGCCGCGGGCGGCTCCTCGGACTCCGGCTCCTGTGCGGGCTCGGACGGAGGGAGTTCGGGCGGCGCGGGACGCTCGGGCACGACCATGTCGCCCCGGAAGCTCGGTACGGCCTCCAGCAGGCTGGTCAGCGAGTCCCGCTCACCGCTGCCGATCTCCTCCGGCTCGGGAGGGGCGGGCACCGGTGCGCTGGGCCGCTCCATCTGCCGGTCCAGGGCGCGGTCGAGCGGCCGGTCGCGGGGCAGCCGGGCGATCCTCGGTACGAACGGGAAGCTCGGCTCCGGCGCCGCCAGCGAGTCGTCCGACTCACCGATCAGCGACCGCGCCTCGTCGTCCATGGCCTGCACCAGGCGGCGCGGCGGGTCGTAGGACCAGCTCGCCGAGTGCGTCTCGGTGGCGACCCGGTAGACCAGCAGGACCTCCCAGGTCCCGTCGTCGCGGCGCCAGGAGTCCCAGAGCACGGTGTCCCGCTCGGCGCCGCGCAGCAGCAGCCGTTCGTTCACGGCCTCGCCGAGCTGCGGACCGGTGCCGGTGTTCTCACCGGCGCGCCGTACGGGTGTCTTGCGGGCGCGTTCGGCCATGAACGCACGCTCCGCGAGCACGGGTCCCTCGAAGCGGCGGACCCGGTCGACCGGGATCCCGGCCATCTGGGCGACCTCTTCGGCGGAGGCACCGGCCCTTATGCGCGCCTGGATGTCACGGGGACGGAGGTGGCTCTCCACCTCGATCTCGATC
Source organism: Streptomyces sp. NBC_01471 (assembly GCF_041438865.1). Classification (NCBI taxonomy): domain Bacteria; kingdom Bacillati; phylum Actinomycetota; class Actinomycetes; order Kitasatosporales; family Streptomycetaceae; genus Streptomyces; species Streptomyces sp. NBC_01471. The sequence continues at coordinate 1,576,441 of NZ_CP109450.1, read as the reverse complement.
TGGCCGAGCCGGGCGCGGTCATTACGGACCGCGGCACGCAGCCGCTCATCGATCGGAAGCGTGTACTCCGTACTGTCCGCAGCTTTGAGCACCAGTCGTGTGCCGTCATTCGAGACGGCCACGACACGCAGTTCGGGCATGGGAACCTCCCGGGTGGTGCCTGCCGACGTCACGTGCGTCGCTGCTTCCGCTAGTCGAGTGTGGCCTGCCCGGGTACAGCACGCCACAACCTTGCCGAGTTATCCGGCGTGTCGGGCCTCAGCCCTGGAACGCCGTTATGGCACGGTTACCTGTTTGCGACGCAGAGCGACCGTCGGTCACTCTGTGCAGCGAGGCGCCCGTGCAGTGCCTATGGTGCCGCCGGTTCGAGTGCCGCCTTAGGCCCCCTCCCGTTGGTCCGGACACCCCTGAGGGAGGCCGGGCCCAGGGCTCGCCACAGTACTCCATTCGGGCCAAGCGGGTGGACGGCTCGCCGCTGAACTTCCCGCGGCCGGTGGCGGGGGAGCCCCCTGTGAGCCGACCGCGTATGCCTCTGGGTGTTGTGCTTCACACAATCTTCCGAAATGGAACTATCCACTTCGCTCAAATGTCCCTTTCTGGTGCAGGGTGTAACCAGATGGGCAAACAGGGGCTGGTGATGGAGCAGAAGCCGGACGGCGGCACGGAGGCCGGAAGCGGGAAGAGGAGGCAGCTCGATCTGAGCGTCCCGCAGGTCGCGGGCAGCGCGTTCGCCGCTGTGGTGGCGGCGGTGCTTGCCTCGCAGCTCGGCGTGTACGGAACGATCATCGGCGCGGGCCTGGTGAGTGTGATCGCCACCTGTGGCGGCACGATCTTCCAGCATCTCTTCCGGCGCACCGGGGAGCAGATCCGCGAAGTGACGGTCCAGGTCAAACCGAGGGTCCTGAAGGTCCCGGTCCAGCAGGTGCCGGGGGCGTCGGAACCGGGAGAGGCGCCACCGACGATCGCGGCGCCGTGGCCCGGGCAGTTCGACGCCGACCGGACGGAGTGGACCGCCCGGGTCCCCGGCGACGGAGAGCCGGATGCGACGCGGCTCCTGACACCGGTCGTCGGCGAAGGATTCACCGAGGCCACGACCCACGGGACACGGATGCGGGGCTGGAAGCGGTCCTCGCTCGCGGCGCTGGTCGTGTTCGTCGTCGCGATGGCCGGGATCACCGGCTTCGAGCTGCTGTCGGGGCACGGCCTCAGCGGCGGCTCGGGGACGACCGTGGGCTCCGTGGTCCAGGGCGACAGCGGGACCCGGCACCACTCGCCGGCGCCCGCGGTCTCGACGGATCCGCAGCAGAGCCAGGACCCGCAGCAGCACGACCGGCAGCCGAGCACCGGCCCCGACCCGTCGCCGGGCACCGGATCCGGCGACACCGGGCAGTCGAAGCCCGATCCCGGTAAGAGCGGCACGTCGGCAGATCCGACGCCCAGCCCCTCGCAGCCCGCGACGGGCGGCGGGGAGACTCCGGATCCGACGCCGTCCGGCTCGTCCGGTGACGGCTCGGGCTCCACTCCGGGGCACGACAGCCACGACAGCACCGGCCGGCAGGACAACGCGCCGGACACCGGCGCGGAGAACCCGGCGGGATGACACCGCTCCCGGGTGCCGGGCCCCCACCGGGGGCCCGGCACCCGGGAGCGGTCAGTCGCCCAGGACCCGGCGCAGGTAGTCGTTGCCGAACAGCCGCTGGGGGTCGAGCCGGTCGCGTACCGCCGTGAACTCGCCGAAGCGCGGGTACACCTCCGCCAGATACGCCGCGTCACGCGTGTGCAGCTTGCCCCAGTGCGGCCGGCCGCCGTGCGCGGTCATGATCCGCTCCACCGCGGTGAAGTACGCCCGGTGCGGAGTGCCCCGGTACAGATGCACCGCGATGTACGCGCTCTCCCGGCCCGAGGCCGTGGAGAGCGCGATGTCGTCCGCGGGCGCCGTGCGGACCTCGACGGGGAAGCTCACCCGCAGCGGTGAGCGCTCCACCATCGCCCTGACCTCCCGCAGCGCCTCGACCAAGGCCTCCCGGGGCAGGGCGTACTCCATTTCCACGAAGCGCACCCGGCGCGGACTTGTGAAGACCTTGTACGGGATGTCGGTGTAGGTGCGGGCGGACAGGGCGCGGCTGGAGATCTTCGCGATCGCGGGAATCGTCGCGGGGACGGCCCGGCCCAGCGAACACGCCGCCTGGAAGACACCGTTGGAGAGCAGCTCGTCCTCGATCCAGCCGGACACCCAGCCGGGCGGGGCGGCCGGCCCCGCACTGCGGTTGTTGCGCTTCGTGTTGCAGTTGCCGGTGTGCGGGAACCAGTAGAACTCGAAGTGCTCGTTCTCGGCGACCAGCTGGTCGAACTCGGCGGTCACCCGGTCGAAGGCCATCGGCTCCTCGCGGGCCGTCAGCAGGAAGACCGGCTCCACCGCGAAGGTGATCGCCGTGACGACACCCAGCGCGCCGAGCCCGATCCGGGCGGCCGCGAAGACGTCGGGGTGCTCGGACGCCGAACACGTCAGCACCGAGCCGTCCGCCGTCACCAGTTCGAGCGCCCGGATCTGCGCGGATATCGAGGCCGACTCGCGGCCGGTGCCGTGGGTGCCGGTGCTGGTGGCGCCCGCCACCGTCTGGTCCATGATGTCGCCCATGTTCGTGAGGGTGAGCCCCTCACGCGCCAGCGCCTGGTTGAGCCGCTTCAGCGGAGTCCCGGACTCGACGGTCACGGTGCCCGCCGCGCGGTCGATCTCCCGGATGCCGGTGAGGAGACCGGGACGTATCAGCAGTCCGTCGGTGGCCGCCGCAGCCGTGAAGGAGTGGCCGGTGCCGACGGCCTTCACCTTCAGGCCCTCGTCGGCCGCCCGCCTGACGGCGTCGGCCAGCTCGGCGGCGGACGCCGGGGTCACCTCCCGCGCCGGGCGGGCGGTGACGGTCCCCGCCCAGTTACGCCAGGTCCCCGGCGCCCGTACCGCCGTCGCCGTCCGTGCCGCAGCCGGTGTTCTTGGTGTACCGGTCATCCGCCCCGCTCCCGTCTAGTGGCACCGGCACAGTGAGCCGGCGGTACCCGGGCAACGCCACCACGGCCGCGAGCGCTCCCGCCACGAGCGGCACCAGATACCCCTGGCGTGCCCCGCCCGCGTCGACCGCCCAGCCGGCGGCCGAAGAGCCGAGTGCCACACCGACGGCGAGCCCGGTACTCGTCCAGGTCATGCCCTCGGTCAGCCTGCTGCGCGGTACGTGCTGCTCGACGAGGGCCATCGTGGTCACCATCGTCGGCGCCACGAAGAGACCCGCGACAAAGAGCGCCCCGGCCAGAAACGGCAGGTTCCCGGCCAGTTGGAGGGGGATCATACTCAGCGCCATCGCGCACACCCCCACCAGCCACCTGCGGGAAGCGGACCCCCGGAGATGCAGCAGCCCGAAGACCGCCCCGGCCAGACAGGATCCGAGCGCGTACACCGCGAGCACCAGACTGGCCAGCGCCTTGTGGCCGCGCTCGTCGGCGAACGCCACCGTCACCACGTCGATCGACCCGAAGATCGCGCCCGTCGCCACGAACGTCAGGACCAGCAGACGCAGCCCCGGTGAGCCCAGCGCGGAGCCGCCGGAGCCGTGCCCGTGCGGATGCGGGACCGGTTCGGTGGCGCGCTGGGCCGTCAGCCAGAACACACCCACGACGAGGAAGCCGCCCGCCATCAGCGGACCCGCCTCGGGGAACCAGGCGGTGGACAGCCCGATGGAGAGGATCGGACCGAAGATGAAGCACACCTCGTCGACGATCGACTCCCAGGAGTACGCCGCGTGCAGCTTGCGCGGATCGCCCCGGTGGATCGCCGCCCAGCGGGCCCGGACCATCGAGCCGACACTCGGGACGCAGCCCCCGCCGGCCGCGAAGACGAAGAGCGTCCAGTCCGGCAGCCGCTGCTGCGCACAGACCAGCAGCCCCGCCACGGCGACGGCGGAGACGACGGTCGCCCGGCGCAGCACCCGCCGCTGTCCCTGCCGGTCGACGAGCCGGGAGATCTGCGGGCCGATGGCGGCGGCGGACAGCGCGAGCGTCGCCGAGAGCGCGCCGGCCAGCCCGTACCGGCCGGTGAGCTGCGAGATCATGGTCACCACGCCGATGCCCAGCATGGACAGCGGCATCCGGCCGAGGAGTCCGGCCGCCGAGAACCCCTTGGTACCGGGGGCGGCGAAGATCGCACGGTAAGGACTGGTCAAGAAGGGCTCCGGTAAGGCGTACTGATGGTTTGCGCAGCTTACGGGTGATGAGCCGCTCCGAGCACCGGGGGGCGGCTCCGACCAGGCGTTCCGTGGGGGGTCCCGGAGCCTGTCGGACCCGGGTGGCAGGATCTGGGGCATGTCCGATCAGCGTGATCCAGCTCCGTACGACGCCCTCCTGCTGCTCTCCTTCGGCGGCCCCGAGGGCCCGGACGACGTGGTCCCGTTCCTGGAGAACGTGACCCGCGGCCGCGGCATCCCGAAGAAACGGCTCAAGGAAGTGGGCCGGCACTACTTCCTGTTCGACGGGGTCAGCCCCATCAACGGCCAGAACCGCGCCCTCCTCGACGCGCTCCGCGAGGACTTCGCCGGACACGGTCTCGACCTGCCGGTCTACTGGGGAAACCGAAACTGGGCGCCGTATCTGACCGACACTCTGCGCGAGATGACAGCCGACGGGCACCGCCGTATCGCCGTGCTCGCCACCAGTGCGTACGCCTCGTACTCCGGCTGCCGCCAGTACCGCGAGGACCTCGCGGGGGCGCTGGCCACGCTGGCGGCGGAGGGCCTGGAGCTGCCGCGCGTCGACAAGCTGCGGCACTACTTCAACCACCCGGGATTCGTCGGGCCCATGGCCGACGGCGTCCTGAAGTCCCTCGCGGAGCTGGACGAGTCTGTCCGGGCCGGCGCCCACCTGGCGTTCACCACGCACTCCATCCCCACCGCCGCCGCCGACAGCTCGGGGCCCGGGGGCGGGGCGTACGTCGCCGAGCACCTGGACGTGGCCCGGGTGATCGTCGAGAAGGTCCGCGCGGAGACCGGCGTCGCCCACCCCTGGCAGCTCGTCTACCAGTCGCGCAGCGGCTCCCCGCAGACCCCGTGGCTGGAGCCGGACATCTGCGACCACCTCACGGAGCTGCACGGGGCGGCGGTGCCCGCGGTCGTCATGGTGCCCATCGGCTTCGTGTCGGACCACATGGAGGTCCTGTACGACCTGGACACCGAGGCGGTCGCGAAGGCGGCCGAACTGGGCCTGCCCGTCGTACGTTCGGCGACCGTCGGCGCCGACCCGCGCTTCGCCGCGGCGGTACGTGACCTCGTGCTGGAGCGGGCCTCCGCCGAGCGCGGCCGCCCGGTGGAGCGCTGCGCGCTCGGCGAGCTGGGCCCCTCGCACGACATCTGCCCGGTCGGCTGCTGCCCGGCGCGCACGGCCAGGCCGGCGGCGGCGGGCGCCGACAGCCCGTACGCGTGAACCAGAACCCTTACGCGCGATCAGAGGGAGAACCGTGACCGACCCGCTCCACACCGAACTGCTCGAACTGGCCCTGGAGGCCGCCCGGCGCGCCGGGGCGCTGCTGCGGGACGGGCGCCCCGCCGACCTGGGCGTGGCGGCGACCAAGTCCAGCCCCATCGATGTCGTCACGGAGATGGACATCGCGGCCGAGAGGCTGATCACGGGTTACCTCGCCGACTTCCGTCCCGACGACGGCTTCCTGGGCGAGGAGGGCGCGAGCTCCGAGGGCAGCACCGGTGTCCGCTGGGTCATCGACCCGCTGGACGGCACCGTGAACTACCTCTACGGGCTGCCCACTTGGTCCGTCTCGATCGCCGCCGAACAGGACGGCGAGACGGTCGCGGGGGTGGTGGCGGCCCCGATGCGCGGCGAGACGTTCCAGGCGGTGCGCGGCGGCGGGGCCCATCTCGGCGGCGCACGCCTGCGGTGCAGGCCGTCGCCCCCGCTCGACCAGGCGCTCGTGTCGACCGGCTTCAACTACGTCGCGACGGTGCGCACCCACCAGGCGGCCGTGGCCCAGCGGCTGATCCCGCAGCTGCGGGACATCCGGCGCGGCGGCTCGGCCGCCATCGACCTCTGCGATGTGGCCGCCGGGCGGCTCGACGGGTACTACGAGCGGGGGCTGCACCCCTGGGACCGGGCGGCCGGCGACCTGATCGCCCGCGAGGCGGGAGCACTGACCGGCGGACGGCCGGGGGAGCGCCCGACGGACGACCTGACGGTCGCCGCGTCGCCCGGCGTCTTCGAACCGCTCCAGACGCTGCTCGAACAGTACGGCGCCTGGCACGACTGACCGCGAACGGCGGCGCGTGCAGCGCATACGAGGCCCCCGGCACCGTCCCAGGTGCCGGGGGCCTCGCACCGCGTGCTGTGCGGGTCAGACGCCCGCGGTGTGGATGTCCGCGCCGGACTCGGCGGTCAGGGTCGGCTCGACCGCCACGCCGTGCTCGGCGGCGAGGCGGTGAAGATCGTCCAGCTCGCCCTGCTCGACCTCCGCGAGGAAGTCGTCGCCGGACTCGCGGGCACGCGTCAGGTCGGTCTGGGTCGTCTTTATACGCTGCAGCAGACCTGCGGTGAATGCGTCCATGGTGCGCCCCCTCGTCGTGGGTCGGTGGCACGGGGGTGTGCCGAGGGTAATCAACTGATCACGCATCCCCGGTGGTGGCGGAGCGGGGTGTGGCGCGCCCCGTACAGGGCGTGATCGGCGGGTGTGCAGTCGTCCTCCCCTTGCTCCGCCTCAGAGAAACCTCAACCGCACCGGGAATCCCTGAATTCCCCGGCGTCCGCTGCCGGGCACTGCCTTACAGCCGGTTTATGGCCGTACGGGGCAGGATGGAAGTACACACCCCAGGCCAGACCTGCCCGGACACGGGCTGTAACGGAAGGACAAGCGCCGTGCGCGTACTCGTCGTCGAGGACGAGCAGCTGCTCGCCGATGCGGTGGCCACCGGACTTCGCCGGGAGGCCATGGCCGTCGACGTCGTGTACGACGGCGCCGCGGCCCTGGAGCGGATCGGGGTCAACGACTACGACGTCGTGGTCCTCGACCGGGACCTGCCGGTGATCCACGGCGACGACGTCTGCCGCAAGATCGTCGAACTCGGCATGCCCACCCGGGTCCTGATGCTCACGGCTTCGGGCGACGTCAGCGACCGCGTGGAGGGGCTGGAGCTCGGCGCGGACGACTATCTGCCCAAGCCCTTCGCGTTCACCGAGCTGACCGCCCGGGTCCGGGCTCTCGGGCGCCGTACGACGGTCGCGCTGCCGCCCGTGCTGGAGCGGGCCGGCATCAAGCTGGACCCCAACCGCCGCGAGGTCTTCCGGGAGGGCCGCGAGATCCAGCTGGCGCCCAAGGAGTTCGCCGTGCTCGAAGTGCTGATGCGCAGCGAGGGCGCGGTCGTCTCGGCCGAACAACTCCTGGAGAAGGCCTGGGACGAGAACACCGATCCCTTCACCAACGTCGTACGGGTGACCGTCATGACGCTCCGCCGCAAGCTCGGTGAGCCCCCGGTCATCGTGACCGTGCCGGGCTCGGGTTACCGGATCTGAGCGCCCCGTGGCCAACAGTCCGGCGGCGCCGGCGGCGCCGCCCAAACCGACCTGGGACCCGAAGAGCTCGGAGTCCCTCTCCCCGCTGCTGCGGCCGACCATCCGGATACGTCTGACCCTGCTGTACGGCGGGATGTTCCTGATCGCCGGGATCCTGCTGCTGACGATCATCTACATGCTGGCGGCGCAGGCGCTGCACAACGGCAGCCAGCCGCCGTTCCGTCTCATTCCCGACAGCAAGGTGCAGCTGACCAGTAACTCGTGCCCGGCCCTTTCGGCGAACGGCATCTCGGCGGACCAGGCGAACGCAGCCCTCCAGGCCTGTGTCTCCGCCCAGCGCCAGCACGCGCTCGACGACCTGCTGACCCGCTCGCTGTACGCCCTCGTCGGCCTCAGCATCATCGCCTTCGCCTTCGGCTACGCCGTGGCCGGCCGGGTGCTGTCCCCGCTCGGCAGGATGACCCGTACGGCCCGCCGCGTGGCCGGTACGGACCTGACCCGGCGGATCGAGCTGGACGGCCCGGACGACGAGCTCAAGGAGCTCGCCGACACCTTCGACGAGATGCTCGACCGGCTGGAGCGGGCCTTCACGGCGCAGCAGCGGTTCGTCGCCAACGCGTCGCACGAACTCCGCACGCCGCTGGCGATCAACCGGACGCTCCTGGAGGTCCACCTCTCCGACCCGGGCGCTCCCGTCGAGCTGACCCAGCTCGGCAAGACCCTGCTGGCCACCAACGAGCGCAGTGAGCAGCTGGTCGAGGGGCTGCTGCTGCTCGCCCGCAGCGACAACCAGATCGTCGAGCGGAAGCCGGTCGACCTGGCCGAGGTGGCGACCCGCGCCATCGACCAGACCCTCGCCGAGGCAGCGACGAAGGGGGTGGAGATCCGCGGGCAGCAGTCGCCCGCGGTCGTTCAGGGCAACGGCATCCTGCTGGAGCGGATCGCCCTCAACCTGGTCCAGAACGCCGTGCGCTACAACGTCGCGGAGGACGGCTGGGTGGAGGTCACCACCGAACTGCAGCCCGGCCAGGCGCTGCTGGTGGTTTCGAACACGGGTCCCGTGGTTCCCGCTTACGAGATCGACAACCTCTTCGAGCCGTTCAGGCGCCTGCGCACCGAGCGGACCGGCAGCGACAAGGGGGTCGGACTCGGCCTGTCCATCGCGCGCTCGGTCGCCCGGGCTCACGGAGGCCGTATCATCGCGGAGCCCCGCGAGGGCGGTGGCCTCGTGATGCGTGTCACGTTGCCTGTCTGAGCCGGTCTGCGGGGGTAGTCCGGATGTTCGCTTTGCGCGGAATTTTCGGGACGCGTTCCGGTCGGTCAGGTGTGCGATCGGTCACAGGATTGATTTTCGGTTCACCTACTCTCCGTGATCCCCAAATCCCCGAAAACCTGGGAAAAACCTGGGTTTCCAGGGGGTGCCATCACGGGAAGTACACGGGGTGGCACCCGCAGAGCGTCACCCCGGGACCGTGTACGGTCCCGATCGCCATCCAAATGGATCTCTCCCCAGGGATCCGGTTGGGTGTCGATTGAGTAACAGACCTTGATGTGAGGCAAAATCTCCGCCTCGGGTCGGGCACAAGTCCGGCCTCTCACGCGTTACGTGCGCTGGAGACACCGCAAATACCCAGAGGGGGAGAGCGCGACATGGCTACGGATTACGACACTCCACGCAAGACCGACGACGACAGCGACCAGGACAGTCTGGAAGAGCTCAAGGCACGTCGGAACGACAAGTCGACGGCTGCCGTCGACGTCGACGAGTTCGAGCAGGCCGAGGGTCTTGAGCTGCCCGGCGCGGACCTGTCCAACGAAGAGCTGTCGGTCCGGGTGCTGCCCCGGCAGGCCGACGAGTTCACCTGCATGAGCTGCTTCCTCGTGCACCACCGCAGCCAGCTGGCGCGCGAGAAGAACGGCCAGCCCATCTGCCGCGACTGCGACTGAGGCAGTCGGCCGTGGCAGGCGCGACACCGTCCCGGAAGCGACGCTTCCGGCGGAAGGGTTCCCCCGAGGACCAGCAGGGCGGCACGGGCCCGGCAGAGGGTGCGGAAGCACCCGCCGAGCCCCGCGTCCTCCGGCCCCCGGAGGGTGACCAGGGGGCGAGCGCGCTCGTCAGCAGCGCACGTGACGACGAGCGGGGCCTTCCGGCCTCGCTCGACGAAGCGGCGCCCTTCGCGGCGGTGGCACGGGGGATGCAGGACGGACCCACGACCGGGGCCCGTCGGCTGGGCGCTCTGAGGCACGGCATACAGCACGGGATACAGCAGGGCATCCAGAAGGGCGGCGAAGGCGCGAAGGCGGGGTTCGCGTACATCACCGACCGCATCATCGACATCGCGCCCCGGATCCCGGTCCGCGATCTCACGACGCTGCGCAAGCACTTTCCCGGTCTCGGACCGGAGGAGATCGCCGACCGGCTCGTCGCGGGCGCGGCCAACGCGACCTCCACCGTCGGCGCGGGCATCGGAGCGGCCGCGATGCTGCCCGTACCGCTCGCCATGCCGGCCGAGATCGCCGCGGAGATCACCGGAGTGGCGGCGATCGAGCTGAAGCTCGTCGCCGAACTGCACGAGGTCTACGGCATGCGCCCGCCGGGCGGCCTCAAGGAGCGCTCCACCGCCTATCTGCACGCGTGGTCGGGCGAGCGCGGGTTCGACATCACCAAGCCGGCCACGTTCACGGCCCTCGGCGGCCAGATGAAGCGCGAAATGCGCCAGCAGATCATGAAGCGCACGGTCCGCGACCTGCCGAACCTGATGCCGTTCATGGTGGGCGCCACCGTGGGTGCCGTGATGAACCGCCGGGACACCAGGAAACTCGCCGACAAGGTGCGCAAGGACATGCGCAAGCGCCAGGTCCCCTGGGACGCCCTCCCGGAGCTGCCACCGCTGCAGCAGCCGAAGGAGCTCCCCGGCGGACGGACCGAGGAGCGCTAGGCGGCGGGCACCGCGGCCAGCGCCGTCTTGAGCGCCTCGGGGTCGCGGGTCGAGAGATAGGCGTACGGCGTCGGGTCGGTCGGGTCCGTGATCTCCACCCGCAGGGCCGTGCGCACATAGCTGCGCATCAGCATGAAGGCGCGCGGATCAGCCTTGTACGAGCGCCAGGCGACCGTCTCCTCGGCATCCAGCACCGTGGCCTCGCCCAGCGCGGACAGCGGGATCTTCGCGTCGCCCGCGACGAGTGAGCCCGCGACGACCCGGATGCGGACCGAGCCGTACGAACTCACGATGATGCCCGCCACCGCCGCCCCGCCGACCAGGCCGCCGAGCATCGGCAGCGTGCCGAGCGGCAGAGTGATCAGCGCGCCCGCGATCCCGACGAGCAGGGCGATGAGCCACCAGGAACGGGGCGCGGTGAGACGTTCTTCGTAAGGCTGCATAAAGCCAAGCTTGGCATGGTGCCGTCGCCGCGTTGCCGCGCGGGTAATGTCTGCGGCTGTGACACGAACATCTTCAGCGCTGACGCCCCCGGCCGACGCCATAGCGCCCGTGCGCCACCACGATGCCCCGGCCCCCGGAGAGCTGCTCGGAGCGCACTACGCGCACTGTTTCGGCTGCGGCGAGGGGCAGCCGCACGGGCTGCACCTCCAGGCGCGCGCCGGTGAAGGTGTGACCGTCACCGCCGAGTTCACCGTGAAACCCGCCCATCAGGGCGCGCCGGGCCTCGCGCACGGCGGTGTGCTGGCCTCCGCCCTCGACGAGACGCTCGGATCGCTGAACTGGCTGCTGCGGGTGATCGCGGTGACCGGCCGGCTGGAGACCGACTTCGTACGGCCGGTCCCGGTGGGCACCGCGCTCCACCTGGAGGCCCGGATCACCGCGGTGAGCGGCCGGAAGATCTACTCCACCGCGACCGGCCGGATCGGCGGCCCCGAAGGGCCCGTGGCCGTCCGCGCCGATGCCCTGTTCGTCGAGGTCAAGGTCGACCACTTCACCGAGAACGGGCGTCCTGAGGAGATCCGGGCCGCGATGGACGACCCCGACCAGATCAAGCGCGTCCGCGCCTTCGAGGTGAACCCATGAGCCGTGACCCCGTAGACGTACTGATCCGCCGCGTCGACCCCGAGGTGCCGCTCCCCGCCTACGGGCACCCCGGCGACGCCGGCGCCGATCTGATGACCACCGAGGCCGCCGAGCTGGCGCCGGGGGAGCGGACCGTGCTGCCCACCGGGATCTCGGTGGCGCTGCCCGACGGGTATGCCGCCTTCGTGCACCCACGGTCCGGGCTCGCGGCCCGCTGCGGAGTTGCCCTGGTGAATGCCCCGGGGACGGTCGATGCCGGGTACCGTGGAGAGATCAAGGTGATCGTGGTCAATCTCGATCCGCGCGAGACGGTGCGGTTCGAGCGCTTCGACCGGATCGCCCAGCTGGTAGTACAGCAGGTCGAGAAGGTGCGCTTCCATGAGGTGGCGGAGCTTCCGGGCTCGGCACGGGCCGGAGGGGGCTTCGGGTCCACCGGCGGACATGCCGCTGTGGGCGGGCCACAGGGTGGGAATCGATACGCATCGGTCGTATCCGACCGGGAAGGACAGTGACGTGTTCGGACGTCGCAAGAACAGCGGTTCCGACGAGGACGCGACGGGCGAGGCCGGTCAGTTCGCATCCGACGGCGCCGGCGGCGATGAGTCGGCAGAGGTGAGCGGTGTGCGCAGGTCCGGCCTGCCCCCCGCGCCGCGCCCCGACGGTCCGTGGGACATCTCCGAGGTCCGTGAGGCGGCCGAGGGACGGGTGGACCTGGGCGGTCTGTTCGTCCCCGGGGTCGAGGGCATGGAGCTGCGCGTCGAGGTCGCGGGGGACGCGATCGTCGCGGCCACGGTCGTCCTGCGCGACAGCGCCGTCCAGCTCCAGGGCTTCGCGGCGCCGAAGAAGGAAGGCATCTGGGGCGAGGTGCGCGAGGAGATCGCCTCGGGCATCACCCAGCAGGGCGGCATCATCGACGAGGTCGAGGGCCCGCTCGGCTGGGAGCTGCGGGCCCAGGTGCCCGTCCAGCTCCCGGACGGTACGAACGGCGTGCAGCTGGTGCGCTTCGTCGGCGTCGACGGGCCGCGCTGGTTCCTGCGCGGCGTCATCTCGGGACAGGGCGCGGTCCAGCCCGAGGCGGCCGGTGTGCTGGAGCAGATCTTCCGGGACACTGTGGTCGTCCGCGGTGAGGGCCCGATGGCTCCCCGGGACCCGATCGTCCTCAAGCTGCCGGACGACGCGCAGATGATGCCCGACGGCGTCCAGCAGGAGGAGCAGGAGGGCTCGCGCTTCTCCGGCGGCATGGGTCAGCTCCAGCGCGGACCGGAGATCACCGAGATCCGCTGACCCTCCGCACAGCACAGCACAGCACAGCACAGCACAGCAGGGCCGGTGGCCCGCACTCCCCGACGGGAGTGCGGGCCACCGGCCTTTCCGCTGGTCAAGGCCGTGTGTGCTCGGGTCACGGGCCGCCGCGTAGGGATCGCGTCAAGGGCGGGGCGCTCGCCGTATGGGAGGCGTCAACGAACGGCTGGGGCGCCGTTCGAGGGGGTTTGCTCAGGGAGTCCGTTCTTTCGAATCCTCGAACTGTTTCAGGAGCTCACGATGGCCGATGTGGCCTTCGTCGTCACCATGGTCGCGGTTTTCGCGCTGGTGGCGCTCATCGCCAAGGGGGTGTCGAAGCTGTGACCGGTTCTGCCGTGGAAGCGGTGATCGGCCTCGTGGTGGCCGTCGCCCTGCTGGGCTACCTCGTCCTCGCCCTCATCCACCCGGAGAGGTTCTGAGACCTGATGAGCCCCCTCCTCGCCGGTGTGCTCCAGATGCTCGCGCTCATCGTGGCGCTTGGTCTGGTCTACCGGCCGCTCGGCGACTTCATGGCCCGCGTCTACTCGTCCGACCGGCATCTGCGGGTCGAGAAGTGGATCTACAAGGCCATCGGCGCCAACCCCGACTCCGCGATGCGCTGGCCGGCGTACCTCCGCGGGGTCCTCGCCTTCTCCCTGGTGAGCATCCTCTTCCTCTATCTGCTCCAGCGGGTGCAGGGCGGGCTGCCCGGCTCGCTGGGCTTCCGGTCGATCGACCCGGACCAGGCGTTCAACACCGCTGCCTCCTTCGTCGCCAACACCAACTGGCAGTCGTACTCGGGCGAGCAGGCCATGGGCCACGTCGTGCAGACCGGTGGCCTCGCGGTGCAGAACTTCGTCTCGGCCGCCGTCGGCATGGCCGTCGCGATCGCTCTCGTACGGGGCTTCGCCCGCTCCCGCACCACCGCGTCCGGCGGGGGTGAACTGGGCAACTTCTGGGCCGACCTGGTCCGCGGCACCGTCCGCATCCTGATCCCCATCGCCGTCGTCGGCGCACTGGTCCTGGTGGCGTGCGGCGCCATCCAGAACTTCGCGGGGATCCACGAGGTGGGCCAGTTCGGCGGCGGATCGCAGCAGTGGAACGGCGGCGCTGTCGCCTCGCAGGAGGCCATCAAGGAGCTGGGCACCAACGGCGGCGGCTACTTCAACGCCAACTCCGCCCACCCCTTCGAGAATCCGAACGGCCTCTCCAACCTCCTGGAGGTCTTCCTGATCCTGGTCATCCCCTTCGCGATGACGCGCACCTTCGGCCGCATGGCGGGCTCCCTCAAACAGGGCTACGCGATCCTGGCGACGATGGTGACCATCTGGATCGCCTTCACCGCCCTGATGATGTGGACCGAGTTCCACCACGGCGGCCCCGCCTTCGACCTCGCGGGCGGCGCCATGGAGGGCAAGGAGACCCGCTTCGGGATCGGCGGCTCGTCGATCTTCTCGGTGGCGACCACGCTCACCTCGACGGGCGCGGTCAACTCCTTCCACTCGTCGTTCACCGGCTTCGGCGGCGGCATCACGATGCTCGGCATGCAGCTCGGTGAGATCGCGCCGGGCGGCGTCGGCTCCGGCCTCTACGGCATGCTGATCATGGCGGTCATCGCGGTGTTCATCGCGGGCCTGATGGTCGGCCGCACGCCCGAGTACCTGGGCAAGAAGATCGGCGTCCGCGAGATCAAGTTCGCGGCCTGCTACATCCTCGTCACCCCGGCACTGGTGCTCTGCTTCACCGCGGCCGCGATGGCGCTCCCGACCCCCGGCCACTCGATGACCAACTCCGGGGCGCACGGCTTCTCGGAGATCCTCTACGCCTATACGTCCGGCGCCAACAACAACGGTTCGGCCTTCGCCGGACTCGGCGCCGACACCCAGTGGTTCAACACCACCATCGGGCTCGCCATGCTGCTCGGCCGGTTCGTGCCGATGGTGTTCGTCCTGGCGCTCGCGGGTTCGCTCGCCGAGCAGCGCCAGATCCCCGAGACCTCCGGGACCCTCCGTACCGACAAGCCGCTCTTCGCCGGGCTCCTGGTCGGCACGATCATGATCATCGCTGGTCTGACCTACTTCCCGGCGCTCGCGCTGGGCCCGCTCGCTGAAGGGCTGGCGTCATGAGTACCCTCACCCCGGCCCGCGTCCCCCACCAGGACGCACCGCAGGACCCGAAGTCCGAAGGCCGCGTCGGCGGCGGTCTTTTCGACCCCCGGCAGCTGCTCAGGTCCTTCCCCGACGCGCTGCGCAAACTCGACCCGCGGATCATGGTCAAGTCGCCCGTGATGTTCGTGGTCGAGGTCGGCTCCGTCGTCACCACCGGGTTCGCCCTCAAGGACCCCGGCGACTGGTTCGGCTGGGCCATCACCGGCTGGCTCTGGCTGACCACGGTCTTCGCCAATCTGGCGGAGGCGGTCGCCGAGGGCCGCGGCAAGGCCCAGGCCGACACGCTCCGCAAGGCCAAGAGCGACACCGTCGCCCGGCGCCTCGACGGAGCAGTGGAGGCGCAGGTGCCGGGCGCCGCGCTGCGCATCGGCGATCTGGTGGTCTGCGAGGCCGGTGACACCATCCCCGGGGACGGCGACGTCGTCGAAGGGGTGGCCTCGGTCGACGAGTCCGCCATCACCGGTGAATCGGCCCCCGTCATCAGGGAGTCGGGCGGTGACCGGTCGGCCGTCACCGGCGGTACGAAGGTGCTGTCCGACCGGATCGTCGTCAAGATCATGACGAAGCCCGGCGAGACCTTCATCGACCGGATGATCAGGCTGGTGGAGGGCGCCGCCCGGCAGAAGACGCCCAACGAGATCGCGCTGAACATCCTGCTCGCCTCACTCACCATCGTCTTCCTGCTGGCGGTCGTGACCCTCCAGCCGTTCGCGACGTACGCCGGTGCGAAGCAGTCGATGATCGTGCTCACCGCGCTGCTGGTCTGCCTGATCCCGACCACCATCGGGGCCCTGCTCTCCGCGATCGGTATCGCGGGCATGGACCGGCTCGTCCAGCGCAATGTGCTGGCCATGTCCGGACGCGCGGTCGAGGCCGCGGGCGATGTGTCGACCCTGCTGCTCGACAAGACCGGCACCATCACGCTCGGCAACCGGCAGGCCGCCGCGTTCGTCCCCGTCAGGGGTGTCACCGAGGCCGTGCTCGCCGATGCGGCGCAGCTCTCCTCGCTGGCCGACGAGACGCCGGAGGGCCGCTCGGTCGTCGTACTCGCCAAGGAGAAGTACGGGCTGCGCGAGCGCAGCCGGGGCGAGCTGACCGGGGCCGACTGGATCTCCTTCACCGCCCAGACCCGGATGTCGGGTGTGGACACCGGCGGGCGCCGGATCCGCAAGGGCGCGAGCGGCTCCGTGGTGGCCTGGGTCCGGGAGAACGGCGGCCGGGTCTCCGAGGACGCGCAGACGCTCACCGACGCGATCTCGGAGGCGGGCGGCACCCCGCTGCTCGTCGCCGTCGAGGACGGGGAAGGCGCCCGGGTGCTCGGCGTCATCCACCTCAAGGACGTCGTCAAGGAAGGCATGCGGGAGCGGTTCGACGAGCTGCGCCGGATGGGCATCAAGACCGTCATGATCACGGGCGACAACCCGCTGACCGCCCGGGCCATCGCCCAGGAGGCAGGTGTCGACGACTTCCTCGCCGAGGCCACCCCCGAGGACAAGATGGCGCTGATCAAGCGTGAGCAGGCCGGCGGCAAGCTCGTGGCGATGACCGGTGACGGGACGAACGACGCCCCCGCGCTGGCCCAGGCGGACGTCGGGGTGGCCATGAACACCGGAACCTCGGCCGCCAAGGAGGCCGGGAACATGGTGGACCTGGACTCCAACCCCACCAAGCTGATCGAGATCGTCGAGATCGGCAAGCAACTGCTCATCACCCGGGGCGCGCTGACGACGTTCTCGATCGCCAACGACGTCGCCAAGTACTTCGCGATCATCCCCGCGATGTTCGCGGTGGCGTACCCGAGCCTCGACAAGCTCAACATCATGCGCCTGTCGTCGCCCGAGACCGCGATCCTCTCGGCCGTCGTCTTCAACGCGCTGATCATCGTCGCGCTGGTGCCGCTGGCGCTGAAGGGCGTGCGGTACAAGCCGACCGGCGCCGACCGGATGCTCCGCCGCAATCTCGGGATCTACGGTCTCGGCGGCCTGGTCGCACCCTTCATCGGCATCAAGATCATCGATCTGCTCATCTCCCTCATACCGGGTATCGGGTGACCATCATGAACAACTCCGTGAGCGGAACGGGCCGGCTGCTCTGGGCCGGTCTGCGCGCCCTTCTCGTCCTCACCGTCGTCTGCGGTGTGATCTACCCGCTCGCCGTCACCGGCGTCGCCCAGGCCGTCATGGGCCACCAGGCCAACGGCTCGGAGATCACCTCCGGCGGCAAGGTCGTCGGCTCCTCCCTCATCGGGCAGAGCTACACCCTGCCGCTGAAGAAGGGGCAGCAGACCCCGGCACCCGACCTCAGGTGGTTCCAGCCGCGCCCCTCCAACGGTCTGGGCACCAACAGCGTCAACACCCAGTACAAGCTGCTGGTGTCCGGCGCGACCAACCGGTCCGGGGACAACGCCGAACTGATCAAGTGGGTGAAGGACGCCAAGTCCGCCGTGATCAAGGACAACTCGACCGCCGGTTACCGGGTGCGGCCGTCCGACGTGCCGGCCGACGCCGTCACCTCGTCCGGCTCCGGTCTCGACCCGGACATCTCCCCGCAGTACGCGAAGCTCCAGGTGCACCGGATCGCCGAGCGCAACCACCTCACGGTGGCGCGGGTCGACCGGCTGGTCGCCGACCACACCACCGGCCGGATGCTCGGCTTCGCGGGGGAGCCCCGCGTCAACGTCCTGGAGCTCAACGTGGCACTGAAGCAGCTGGTCGAAGGCTGACCGGCGGCCAACTGCCCGGCGGCGCGAGACGGTTCCGGACGTCCGGACCGTCGCGGGCCGCCGGGCCGCGTCCTGTCCCGGTCACCCGGATGGCCCCCGGACACCCGGTCGGCCCCGCCTGACCAGGGCGGACCGGGGCCCGCCGCAGCCCATCAGGATCCCGTCAAGACACCCGCGCGGGCGGCCCCCCGTCCGTTATGCCGGAATCCCTGGCCGTAAGGTCGACGGAGAGTACTCAGCTGTTCTCCG
Organism: Streptomyces sp. NBC_01471; assembly: GCF_041438865.1. Classification (NCBI taxonomy): domain Bacteria; kingdom Bacillati; phylum Actinomycetota; class Actinomycetes; order Kitasatosporales; family Streptomycetaceae; genus Streptomyces; species Streptomyces sp. NBC_01471. The sequence continues at coordinate 1,558,445 of NZ_CP109450.1, read as the reverse complement.
AAAGACAATGGGGCCATGGCACGAGGCAAGCTTCGAATATTCCTCGGCGCGGCACCGGGCGTCGGGAAGACGTACGCGATGCTGTCCGAGGCCCACCGCCGGGTGGAGCGCGGAACCGACTGCGTCGTCGCCTTCGTCGAGCACCACGACCGGCCGCGCACCGAGGTGATGATGCACGGCCTGGAGCAGATCCAGCGCCGTGAGATCGCCTACCGCGGCGGCGTCTTCACCGAGATGGACGTGGACGCGGTCCTGGAACGCGCGCCCGCCGTCGCCCTGGTCGACGAGCTGGCCCATACCAATGTCCCGGGCTCGCGCAACACCAAGCGCTGGCAGGACGTGGAAGAGCTGCTCAAGGCGGGCATCGACGTCGTCTCGGCCGTCAACATCCAGCATCTGGAGTCGCTGGGCGACGTCGTGGAGTCGATAACGGGCGTCGCCCAGCGCGAGACCGTCCCCGACGAGGTGGTCCGCCGGGCGGACCAGCTCGAACTGGTCGACATGTCGCCCCAGTCGCTGCGCCGCCGGATGGCCCACGGCAACATCTACAAACCCGACAAGGTCGACGCCGCCCTCTCCAACTACTTCCGCCCCGGCAATCTCACCGCCCTGCGCGAGCTCGCGCTGCTCTGGGTGGCCGACCGGGTGGACGAGTACCTTCAGCAGTACCGCGGCGAGCACAACATCCGGTCCACCTGGCAGGCCCGCGAGCGCATCGTGGTGGGGCTCACCGGCGGCCCCGAGGGCCGTACGCTCATCCGCCGCGCGGCCAGGATGGCCGCCAAGGGGTCGGGCAGCGAGATCCTCGCCGTGTACATCGCCAGGAGTGACGGCCTGACCTCCGCCTCGCCCAAGGAACTGGCATTCCAGCGGACGCTGGTCGAGGACCTGGGCGGCACCTTCCACCACGTCATAGGCGAGGACGTTCCCTCCGCGCTGCTGGAGTTCGCCCGCGGGGTGAACGCCACCCAGATCGTGCTCGGCTCCAGCCGCCGCAAGACCTGGCAGTACATCTTCGGTCCCGGCGTCGGACAGACCGTGGCCCGGGATTCCGGGCCCGACCTGGACGTCCACATCGTCACGCACGAGGAGGTCGCCAAGGGGCGCGGACTGCCGGTCGCGCGCGGGGCGCGCCTGGGCCGTGTGCGGATCATCTGGGGCTGGCTGGCCGGAGTGGTCGGACCCGCGGTCCTCACCGTGCTGCTGACCAATGTCGACGCCGAGCTCGGCCTCGCCAACGACATGCTGCTCTTCCTGTCGCTGACGGTGGCCGCCGCGCTGCTGGGCGGTCTGCTGCCGGCTCTCGCGTCGGCGGCCTTCGGCTCGCTGCTGCTGAACTACTACTTCGCGCCACCGCTGCATCTGCTGACCATCTCGAACTCCAAGAACATCGTCGCCATCGTGATCTTCGTGTCGGTGGCCGTCGCGGTGGCGTCCGTGGTGGACCAGGCAGCCCGCCGTACCCACCAGGCGGCCAGGCTGCGCGCCGAGTCGGAGATCCTCTCCTTCCTGGCGGGCAGCGTCCTGCGCGGCGAGACCACGCTGGACGCCCTGCTCGAACGGGTGAGGGAGACGTTCGCCATGGAGTCCGTGGCACTCCTCGAACGGAAGAGCGACGTCGACCCGTGGGTCTGCGTGGGCAGCGTCGGTCCCCGGCCGCTCGCCCGCCCCGAGGACGCGGACGTGGACATGCCGATCGGCGACCACATGGCGATGGCGCTCACCGGCCGGGTGCTGCCCGCGGAGGACCGCCGGGTCCTCGGCGCCTTCGCCGCCCAGGCCGCCGTCGTACTGGACCGCCAGCGCCTCGTCGGCGAGGCCGAGGAGGCCCGCAGGCTGGCCGAGGGCAACCGCATCCGTACGGCGCTGCTGGCCGCCGTCAGCCACGATCTGCGGACCCCGCTCGCCGCCATCAAGGCGGCCGTCAGCTCGCTGCGCTCCGACGACGTCTCCTGGTCCGACGCGGACGAGGCCGAGCTGCTCGCGGGCATCGAGGACGGGGCGGACCGCCTCGACCACCTCGTCGGCAACCTCCTGGACGTCTCGCGGCTCCAGACCGGCACCGTCACCCCGCTCATCCGTGAGATCGACCTGGACGAGGTCGTCCCGATGGCGCTGGGCGGTGTTCCCGAGGGCAGCGCCGAGCTGGACATCCCGGAGACGCTGCCCATGGTGGCCGTCGACCCGGGACTGCTGGAGCGGGCCGTCGCCAACATCGTCGAGAACGCCGTCAAGTACAACCCCGGTGATGTGCCCGTCACCGTGGCCGCCAGCGCGCTGGGCGACCGCGTGGAGCTGCGCGTCGCCGACCGGGGGCCCGGTGTCCCCGACGAGGCCAAGGAACGCATCTTCGAACCCTTCCAGCGCCTCGGCGACGCCCCGCGCGGCGTGGGCGTCGGACTCGGACTCGCGGTCGCCCGCGGCTTCGCCGAGGCCATGGGCGGCACGCTCGGCGCCGAGGACACCCCCGGCGGCGGCATGACCATGGTCCTCACCCTGAGAGCGGCCGCGGGACCGGCAGGCGCGGACTCCGCACCGCCGTCCGGTTCCACTCCGGCCACCCCATCGGCAGAAAGGCAGAACCAGCTATGACCCGGGTGCTCGTGGTCGAGGACGATCCGCAGATTGTGCGCGCCCTTGTGATCAACCTGAAGGCACGCAAGTACGAGGTGGACGCCGCCCAGGACGGGGCCACCGCACTCCGGCTGGCCGCCGCCCGCCACCCCGACGTGGTCCTCCTGGACCTCGGGCTGCCCGACATGGACGGCGTGGAGGTCATCAAGGGCCTGCGCGGCTGGACCCGGGTGCCGGTCCTGGTGCTCTCCGCACGGCACACCTCGGACGAGAAGGTCGAGGCACTGGACGCGGGCGCCGACGACTACGTCACCAAGCCCTTCGGCATGGACGAGCTGCTGGCCCGGCTGCGCGCCGCGGTCCGCAGGGCCGAGCCCGTCGGGCCGGACTCCGGCGCGGGCGGCGGGGACGTCTCACTGGTGGAGACCGCGGAGTTCACGGTCGACCTGGCGGCCAAGAAGGTGCAGCGCGCGGGCCGTGACGTACGTCTGACGCCCACCGAGTGGCACCTCCTGGAGGTGCTCGTACGGAACACCGGCCGGCTGGTCAGCCAGAAACAGCTGCTCCAGGAGGTCTGGGGCCCCTCGTACGGCACGGAGACCAACTACCTGCGCGTCTACATGGCCCAGCTGCGCCGCAAGCTGGAGGCCGACCCCTCGCACCCCAGGCACTTCGTCACCGAGCCCGGCATGGGGTACCGCTTCGAGCACTGACGGAGTCCGCGCACTGACGGAGTCCGCGCGCTCACGGAGAGAAGGGGCGGTACGGCCGGCCGGGCCGGTGCCGGAGGGGCCGGCAGGGGAGGGGGTCCAGAGGGGTCCGTGTGGGCGGGACCAGCGGGGGCGGCAGGTACCGGGGCCCCGGTACCCTTCACCTATGAGTGTTAAGCCGACCGGCCGCTTCCGCCGGATGATCGACCGGCTGTCGACCTCGCAGGAGGATCTGCACTCCGCGGAGCTGCAGGAGGACTCGCAGGCCACGGGATGCACCCGGATCTCCGAGTGCACCGACCGCCAGATCGTCAAGGTGACTGGTACCTTGCGCACGGTCACCCTGCGTCCCCGGGCCGGTGTGCCCGCCCTGGAGGCCGAGCTGTTCGACGGCACGGCCCCGCTGGACGTGGTGTGGCTGGGGCGGCGCTCGATCGTCGGCATAGAGCCCGGCCGCAAGCTGATCGCCTCCGGCCGGATCTCCATGAGCCACGGCCGGCGGGTGCTGTTCAACCCCAAATACGAACTGCGACCGCTCGGACAGGAGTAGCCGGTGACGTCTCTCGACAAGCCGACCACAACCGACCAGGAAACCGCTGCTGCCAGAGCCGTCACGGAGGCAGCCCTCTTCGAAGCCTTCGGCGGGGTACGGGGCATGGTGGAGACCGTGCTCCCGGGCCTGCTGTTCGTGACGATCTTCACGATCAACAAGGACCTGAAGACCTCCGCGATCGCCGCCGTCGCGGTCTCCCTGGTGCTCGTCGTGGTGCGGCTGGTCCGCAGGGACACCGTCAAGCACGCCTTCAGCGGTGTCTTCGGCGTCGCGTTCGGTGTGGTCTTCGCGATGATGACCGGCAACGCCAAGGACTTCTACCTGCCGGGCATGCTCTACACGCTGGGCCTGGCGCTCGCCTACCTCGTCACGGCGGCGGCGGGCTTCCCGCTGATCGGGGTGATCCTCGGGCCGGTCTTCAAGGAGAACCTCTCCTGGCGCACCCGTAACCCCGGCCGTAAGTCGGCGTACGCGAAGTCGAGTTGGGCCTGGGGGCTGATCCTCCTCGCCAAGTGCGCGATCCTCTTCCCGCTGTACTGGTGGGCCGACACCACGCAGTTCGGCTGGGTGCTGATCGCGCTGAAGATCCCTCCGTTCCTGCTCGCGGTCTACCTCACCTGGGTGTTCCTGGCGAAGGCGCCCCCGCCCATCGACGTGTTCGCGGAGATGGAGGCCGAGGAGAAGGCCGAGAAGGACCGCAAGGCGGCCGCCGCCGAGGCACAGCGCGGCGAGGCATAACCGGCCCGCACACCGCCCTCTGCCCGACCGCACAGAAAGAACGCCGTACCGGCAGGTTCCGGTACGGCGTTCTCGTTCTCTCCGTCCGGAGCGGCTACCCGGCCGCGCCCTCCCGGCGTACCGACAGCAGGTCCTCCAGCTGCTCCTCGCGCGCCTGCGCGGCCACGAACAGCAGCTCGTCGCCCGCCTCCAGGGTCTCCTCCGGGCTCGGCGTCAGGACGCGCGTGCCGCGGATGATGGTGACCAGCGAGGTGTCCTCGGGCCACGCCACGTCACTGACCTGGGTACCGGCCAGCGCCGACTCGGGCGGCAGCGTCAGCTCGACGAGGTTGGCGTCACCGTGGCTGAAGCGCAGCAGCCGTACGAGGTCGCCGACACTCACCGCCTCCTCGACCAGCGCCGACATCAGCCGCGGCGTGGAGACCGCGACATCGACTCCCCAGGACTCGTTGAACAGCCACTCGTTCTTCGGGTTGTTCACCCGGGCCACGACCCGCGGTACCCCGTACTCCGTCTTGGCGAGCAGCGAGACCACCAGATTGACCTTGTCGTCACCGGTCGCCGCGATCACCACGTTGCACCGCTGCAGCGCCGCCTCGTCCAGCGAGGTGATCTCGCAGGCGTCCGCGAGCAGCCACTCGGCCAGTGGCACCCGCTCCACCGAGATGGCGGTGGGAGCCTTGTCGACGAGCAGGACCTCGTGCCCGTTCTCCAGGAGCTCGCCCGCGATGGAACGTCCCACCGCGCCGGCCCCGGCAATAGCCACACGCATCAGTGACCGCCCTCCTCGGGGCCTCGGGCGAAGGCTGCCTCGACCTTTTCGACCTCGGTCGTGTGCATCATGACGTGGACCAGATCACCTTCCTGGAGCACGGTCCGGGACGTGGGCAGCGTCGCCTCCCCCAGACGTGTGAGAAACGCGACGCGCACGCCCGTCTCCTCCTGGAGCTGGCTGATCCTGCGGCCGATCCACGCAGCCGACGTGTGTACCTCGGCGAGCTGCACACCCCCGCTCGGGTCGCGCCACAGCGGTTCGGCGCCGGACGGCAGCAGCCGCCGCAGCATCTGGTCGGCGGTCCAGCGGACCGTCGCGACGGTCGGGATGCCCAGGCGCTGGTAGACCTCGGCACGGCGGGGGTCGTAGATGCGGGCTGCGACGTTCTCGATCCCGAACATCTCGCGGGCGACCCGCGCCGCGATGATGTTCGAGTTGTCCCCGCTGCTCACCGCGGCGAACGCACCGGCCTCCTCGACGCCCGCCTCACGGAGGGTGTCCTGGTCGAAACCGACTCCGGTGACCCGGCGGCCGCCGAACCCGGCGCCCAGACGGCGGAAGGCCGTGGGGTCCTGGTCGATGACTGCGACCGTGTGCCCCTGCTGTTCCAGGGTCTGCGCGAGAGCGGCTCCCACTCGCCCGCAGCCCATGATGACGATGTGCACGACCGTCCTTCCACACGTCCGTAAATTTTCGGTCATAACTGTTCCACCGGAAAATGGCCCCGGCCAAGGAATAAAGACTCTCAGACAAGCGGCAAAGCTACACACGCACGGTGCGGGTCGGCGCCTGTACGGGCGGCCTCCGAGGGGGAAGGGGGGATTCCGTCGTGATGAGTCCGTGGTGATGAGGGGGTGGGGGGTGCGCGCTCTCTATATGGACCGCTTACGATCCTCACCGTGTCCAAACTGACCGACGTGCCCAAACGCATCCTGATCGGCCGGGCGCTGCGCAGCGACAAGCTGGGCGAGACCCTTCTCCCCAAACGCATCGCGCTTCCCGTCTTCGCCTCCGACCCCCTGTCCTCGGTGGCGTATGCCCCGGGAGAAGTGCTGCTCGTCCTCTCCGTCGCGGGTGTGTCGGCCTACCACTTCAGCCCGTGGATCGCGGTTGCCGTCGTAGTACTGATGTTCACCGTGGTGGCGTCCTACCGGCAGAACGTGCACGCCTACCCCAGCGGCGGCGGTGACTACGAGGTCGCGACCACCAACCTCGGGCCGAAGGCCGGGCTGACCGTGGCCAGCGCCCTGCTCGTCGACTACGTACTCACCGTGGCGGTGTCGATCGCATCCGGCGTCGAGAACCTCGGCTCGGCGATCCCCTTCGTCGTCGAGCACAAGGTGCTCTGTGCCGTCGGCACCATCGTTCTGCTGACCCTGATGAACCTGCGCGGTGTGAAGGAATCGGGGAAGCTTTTCGCCATTCCCACGTACGTCTTCGTCGCGGGCGTCTTCATCATGATCGCGTGGGGCGCCTTCCGCGGTCTGGTGCTCGGCGACACGATGAAGGCCCCGACCGCGGGCTTCACGATCCACGCGGAGCGGGGCGGCCTGGGCGGCTTCGCCATGGTCTTCCTGCTGCTGCGGGCCTTCTCCTCCGGCTGTGCGGCGCTCACCGGAGTCGAGGCGATCAGCAACGGCGTACCGGCCTTCCGCAAGCCGAAGAGCAAGAACGCCGCGTCCACGCTGGCACTGATGGGCGTCCTGGCCGTCACGATGTTCTGCGGGATCATCGCCCTCGCCATGGTCACCAAGGTGCGGATGGCGTCCAACCCCGGCACCGATCTGCTCAGCCACGGAGTCCCGGTGGGGGCCGGCTACAACCAGGACCCGGTGATCTCGCAGGTGGCCGCCGCCGTGTTCGGCAACGGCACCTTCTTGTTCGTGGTCCTCGCCGCAGCGACCGCGCTGGTCCTCTTCCTGGCTGCCAACACCGCGTACAACGGCTTCCCGCTGCTCGGCTCGATCCTCGCCCAGGACCGCTACCTGCCGCGCCAGCTGCACACCCGCGGCGACCGGCTGGCCTTCTCCAACGGCATCGTGCTGCTGGCCGGTGCGGCCATCCTGCTCGTGGTGATCTACGGCGCCGACTCGACGCGGCTGATCCAGCTGTACATCGTCGGCGTGTTCGTCTCCTTCACGCTCAGCCAGACCGGCATGGTCCGGCACTGGAACCGCCACCTGGCGACCGAGAAGGACCCGAACAAGCGCCGCCACATGATCCGTTCGCGCGCGATCAACACCTTCGGTGCCTTCTTCACCGGTCTGGTGCTGGTCGTCGTCCTGGCCACCAAGTTCACCCACGGTGCCTGGGTCGCCCTGCTCGGCATGGTGATCTTCTTCGGGACCATGACGGCGATCCGCAAGCACTACGACCGGGTGGCCGACGAGATCGCGGCACCGGACGAGCCGTCCGAGGACAGCCTGCGCCCGTCCCGCGTCCACTCGATCGTGCTGGTCTCCAAGGTCCACAAGCCGACGCTGCGCGCGCTCGGCTACGCGAAGCTGATGCGCTCGGACCATCTGGAGGCGCTCTCCATCGGCGTGGACCCGGCCGAGACGAAGGCGCTCAGGGAGGACTGGGAGCGGCGCGGCATCAACGTGCCGCTGAAGATCCTCGACTCTCCCTACCGCGAGATCACCCGGCCGATCATCGAGTACGTGCGGGGCCTGCGGCGCGAGAGCCCGCGGGACGTGGTCTCCATCTACATCCCCGAGTACGTGGTGGGTCACTGGTACGAGCACGTCCTGCACAACCAGAGCGCCCTGCGCCTGAAGGGGCGGCTGCTCTTCACCCCCGGTGTCATGGTCACCTCGGTCCCGTACCAGCTGGAGTCCTCGGAACTCGCGAAGAAGCGGGCCAGGAAGCGGGCCGACTGGAATGCGCCGGGTGCGGTCCGCCGCGGGCCGGTGACCAGGCGGTACGACGAGTCCGCGGGATCGTCCACCAAGGGCGCGAAGGGCGCGAAGGGCACCAAGGGGCCCAAGGGCACGAAGGACACCAAGGACACGAAGGGCAAGAGCTGAGCGGATCGGATCATCGCGGGCCGGTCCCGCACTGTCCCCGGTATCCGACTGGTGAACGGCCGGGCAGCATCCACGTAGACTGGTGGGTCGTTGTCCGGCTGTTCCCTTTTGATCTTCTGGAGTCCCCCCGCCATGCAGACAGAACCCACGTCATCGCTGGTCGGGGAGGAGTACGAGGTCGAGGTCGGCCCCGTCGCGCACGGCGGCCACTGCATCGCCCGCAACGAGGAGGGCCGGGTCCTCTTCGTACGGCACACCCTGCCCGGCGAGAAGGTCGTCGCCCGGGTGACCGACGGCGAGGAGGGCTCACGCTTCCTGCGGGCCGACGCCGTCCGGATCATCGAGGCATCCAAGGACCGGGTCGAGGCCCCGTGCCCCTACTCGGGTCCGGGCCGGTGCGGCGGCTGCGACTGGCAGCACGCCAAGCCGGGCGCGCAGCGCAGGCTCAAGGGTGAGGTGATCACCGAGCAGCTCCAGCGTCTGGCGGGCCTGACCCCGGAGGAGGCGGGCTGGGATGGCACTGTGATGCCCGCGACCGGTGACAAACTGCCGGCGGGCGAGGTTCCCGCGTGGCGTACCCGGGTCCAGTACACGGTGGACGAGCAGGGCAGGGCGGGGCTGCGCAAGCACCGGTCCCACGAGGTCGAGCCGATCGACCACTGCATGATCGCGGCGCCGGGCGTCACGGAACTGGGCATCGAGAAGCGCGAGTGGCCGCAGCTGGCGTCCGTCGAGGCCATCGCGGCGACCGGCTCCAGCGACCGCCAGGTCGTCCTCACCCCGAAGCCGGGCGGCCGGCTGCCCCTGGTCGAGCTCGACAAGCCCGTCTCGGTGCTGCGCGTCGAGGAGCACGACGGCGGGGTGCACCGTGTCCACGGCCGCCCCTTCGTCCGCGAACGGGCCGACGGCCGCACGTACCGCGTCGGCATGGGCGGCTTCTGGCAGGTCCACCCGCAGGCGGCCGACACCCTGATGAAGGCCGTGATGCAGGGCCTGATGCCCCGCAAGGGCGACTCGGCGCTCGATCTGTACTGCGGCGTCGGTCTGTTCGCGGGCGCCATCGCCGAACGGGTCGGCGAGCAGGGCGCGGTGCTCGGCATCGAGTCCTCCAAGCGCGCGTGCGAGGACGCCAGGCACAACCTGAAGGAACTCCCGAGGGTCCGCATCGAACACGGCAAGGTCGAGGCGGCCCTGCCCCGCACGGGCATCACCGAGACCGACCTGATCGTCCTGGACCCGCCCCGGGCGGGAGCGGGCAAGCAGACGGTCAAGCACCTGGCATCCCTGGGCGCCCGCCGTATCGCGTACGTCGCGTGCGACCCGGCGGCACTGGCCCGGGACCTGGCGTACTTCCGGGACGGGGGGTACGGGGTGCGGGTGCTGCGGGCGTTCGATCTGTTCCCTATGACGCATCATGTGGAGTGCGTGGCGATCCTTGAACCCATCGCGAAGGCTGCCTGACCTGCGGGTCTGGATGGTGTGCGTTATATGCGGTGTGGGCGTTACGGGCGATATCTTGACGCTCGTGACGCTCAAATGAGGCTTGTTCTGACGGGATGTCACCTGACTGATTCTGTAGGTCGTGCCAGGTGGAGGGCGTGTTCCCGCAGGCTGTCTCTGCAGGAACTCGAAGGAAACTAAGCCGAGTTCCTGCATGCTGTAGTTCCGCGGGTCGGACGTTGGCTGAGTGGGCGCTCATAGGTCGGTCCGTAAGGGCTCCAGTGCCCGAGGAAGGGCCTCAGGTCGTCGGCTCGCGGTTCGTGGACGTCGGGCAACCAGGGCGGTGAGCTCAGCGGGTCGAGGCGCTCGACGGTGGTCGCTGCCCAGCTGATCCCTGCTTCAGCGTCGTTCGGGCCTGCCCCGGCGGCATGGCCTCGAGTCGCGCGCACAGCGCTCCAAGGGCATGGACGTCGGGCCGCCCTCGTCCACAACCAGCTGGAGATCGCCACCCTGCCGGCCAAGCCGCCCAGCCTCATGGTTCCCCCTCTCGTCGCGCATGCCGCGACGCACATTGCTGCGCCCGGCTGAGGCCGTGGCGGGGACAGCTCTCGCCGGTTCGGACTTCTTCTCGGGCCGGGCCAGGTCGGCCGTCTTCAAGAAGGCAGTCCAGGGGCTGTCTCGGTCGTTCACGGTTTCCCACGAGATTCCGGCGCCTGGACGGTGTTTGGTACTGCCAGTTGGAACCGGACTACTGCTTCACCACCGATGGGTACACCGAATGCCCCTTCGCCGAACGGCTCTTGGCAGGGCATCAATCGTCTCGACCGGCGTCCGGCGGTCCGAGGCCTGACCCGCAGGTGCCGGCAAGGCGTACGACGTCCCTCACCTGCGGCGATGGCTCTGAGGCAAGCACATCGGGGTCCGCATCGCACGCAAGGGCATCGGGTCCAGCGAGCGGCTCGGTCGACGCAGGTGGGTCATCGAACGCACCATGTCCTGGCTGACCGGCTACCGCCGGCTCAACCACCGATACGAGCGGAAACCAGGCAACTACCTGGCCTTTCTCGGACTCGCAGCCGCACTCTGCTGCTACAAACGGTTCCTCAAACTGACCATGTAGGACACCGTCTGAGTGCGCCGCTTCGCCAAGGCATCGCACTGGGAACCCCCAAAATTGTGGGCGGAACCAAGCTCAGATATCACCGGTTGTGTGCACGTTCACGTCGCCCAAACGGATTGCCAGCAGCAGGAGTTGAGCCCTGTTGGTTACGCCCGTCTTCAGTCGGATACGGCGCACGTAGGCATCGACCGTGTGGGGGGAGATGCTCATGCTACGGGCGATGGCCGTGTAGGTCCTGCCGAGGGCCATGTGCCTGAGCACCTCCGCCTCGCGGGCGCTGAGGTCCGCGGTGGGCCTCGGGAGTGCACCGTTCATATTGATCTCCTTCGTTGTCGGCTGCGCGAAGCGGTCGGTGCCCGAAGGCTGCCGCCGTGTGCGCACCTCCGTGTTCACGGCGATCTCCGCGGCGCAGAGTCTCCCGGCCCTTCACCAACTTGAATGGCAGCAAAGAGTGCAGGGGACGGAGCATCCCTTACCGTCCATAGAGTTCATAACGCGATCGCCGGTGTGCCTTCCCATAGTCGCCCATCGTGATCAACGCCCGATCAGCGGGAGATCGATAGGTGCCGACTACCGGGAAGGGGCCGCCCTTGACATACGCGGGCCACGGTCGCGCGTTCCGGACAGCGCACCGAATACATCGCCTCACCTGCGTATTGATCGCATGTTGATCACGATCTGACACCGTGACGAGGTGCTGCGGGCCCCGGCGGCACGCGTCGGTGTGGCGGCTGCTGACCGGCCGGCTCGGATGGAGCCTGCAACGGCCCGAGCGGCGGGCGGTCGAGCGGGACGAGTCGGAGATCGCCCGTTGGATCGCGCACGAGTGGCCGCGCATCAAAAAAGGGGCCGTGAACAAACGTGCCTGGATCGTCTTCCTCGACGAATCAGGCGTCTCCCTGCTCCCTCAGATCCGCCGCACCTGCTCGCCCCGAGGGCGGACACCGCTCCTGCGGCACCGCCAGAACTGGAAGCGCGCGTCGATGGCCGGGGCCTTGGGTTACCACTCCACCGACCCCCGTCGCGAGGCGCGCCTGTGCTTTCACTTCAAGCCCGGCAGCCACGACACCGCCGGACTCATCGAGGTCCTGGAGCAGATGAAGGTGTTCTACCGCGGCGAGCCAGTGGTCCTGGTCCGGGACGGCCTGTCCGCGCACTGGAGCCGGGCGATGCGGGCCTGGGCCCCCGAGCTCAAGAAGCGTGAACTCGCCAACCTCGCCGGCGACCACCTCGCCGATGTCGCCGACGCCACCGGGCAGGGCATCCCCCGCATCAACACCAATCCCCGACTGCCATGGTCATTCCTCGCCCATACCGGCCTGACCATCCACCCACCACACCCACCGAACTTACGAAAAGCTCAAGTAGGGTTTGTTCAATCAACGGGGCATTCGCGTGGGGACACGTCTTCTGGACGGGCAGCCTGCAGTAGCCGTTGGGCTGAGTCTGGGTGGTGACGCCACAGCGGGTCTCGGCCCACCGGGCCTGACCGAGCGGCCCGTCCGCGTCGAGCATGACGTGCTCGCCCTTGATGTTGCCCTTCATCGCCGCTTCCCAGTGTCGTCGGACAGTCCGGTCGGTGATCCGCGCGTAATGGGCGGTCATCCGGGACGATTCGTCGGCGTTCACCCACCGGTCGTAGTGCTTGCCGCGCAAGCCTCTGCCGAAGTTCCCGTAGCGGCATCCGGCGGCCTTGCGGACCGACAGGTCCTGGCGTCCGCGAACCGGTGGCCCGGGATCGGCGAGGAAGTCCTCCATCGCCGGGCGGCCGCGGTGGCGCCACCGGATCACGTGCCCGTCGCAGAGTCCGCGCATGCTCACGACGCGATCGCAGTCGGCGACGGCGCCGGCCGGGGCGACGAACACCGCGTCGTCCGGGAACGGGCTTGAGGTCGTACCGCGGGAGACGCATGAAATGATCTTCAACTGCTCACCAGCGGCCTGAAAGGCGAGGCTATAGCGCGTCGGCTGGTCCTGTCGTTGCGGACCGTCATGCGTCATATCGCGGACATCATGCAATAGCTGAATGCCCGAAGTCGCTTCCATACCGGTGCCGGCACCGCTGCCGCTGCGAGGGGACTCCTGGACATTGATCTCGAAGCTCTGCGACAGACGCCTGACAAAGCAAAGGATGATGAGGATCCTTGAATTCACCATACCTGTGCTGTGGTTCTCACCCGGAGGACGGCGGTGGTCGGCTCCCGCAAGAAGGCGGCGATCTGCTCGGCATAGGAGGCCAGTTCTTGCCGTTCGTGATCCGGCATGTGTGTGAGCACCATGGATTGCAGCCCGTCGGGGGAGCCCGGCTGAGCGCGCACGGCGGAGAGAAGAGACCGGTACAAGTCGGCCAAGGTCTCATCGATCGCGTTCCGCCGAGCACTGCCGTTGGCGGTTTCGCGTTGAGTGGTCAGCGAGCCGGGGCGCCGCAGTCGGTTGTAGAGCACTTCCGGGACGTACGTGATCTCCCCGAGAGCGTGGGACAGCGCGATGATCAACCCGTCGTAAGAGAACTTGAACCCCCCGTAGTAGCCACCCAGCCGTCGAAGGTAGTCGGTGCGGTAAAGGCCGTGGTGGTTGCAGGGCATGTAGTAGTCCTCGGTGGCCGGCTGTTCGAGTCGGGCCGAGGCATCCTCGACATGGCTGCCACGTGCTGAGCCGTCACTGTAATGCCGACCCTCTGCGTAGTGCACCATCTGTGCGGATACCGCCAGACCCTTCCCGGTTCGTCGTAGCGCAGCCAGCAGACTGCGAACGCGTTCGGGCTCGCTCCAGTCGTCCGCGTCCTGAATAAGCAGGTAGTCGGCGTCGTCGGCGAAGAGAACTGAGGACACCGCGAAGTAGGCGCCGCGGTTGTCGGGATATTCGACGCGCCACAGCCGCGGGTCGTCCAGGTCGGAAAGCAGTGACCAAGGCGCAGGAGAGTCGCAGTCGTTGACGACGACCACCCGGACGTTGGTATGAGTCTGGGCGAGCACACTGTCAACTGCCCTGCGGAGATAGTCAAGGCAGCCGAAATAGGGTATGGGTACAAGTACCCGCGGTTCGGGCTCATTTCGCATTGCTGCGCCCTCGCTCCTAGTTCCCAATGTCGTCTCCTTTAGTGCACGTTCTCACCGGCTCGTGAACCGGGATCTGATCTCGTTGATTTGGGGTTTGCCGCTCGTGGTGATCGGTAACTCGCCGTGAGAGATCAGCTCGACGTCGTGTACGAAGAGTTCGAGCTCGTCGGCCAGCCGCCTTCGGACCTCCTTGGCCAGCGCTGTCCGGGACGAGGAAAGTGAGCTGTAGACCTCGGCCACCATGCATATCCGTGCCGTATCCGGTGTCTGTAGCATGTGGTCGTCGGCCGTGAGGACGACGCAGCGGCCCGGCCGTATCCCCTCGATGCTGTCGCAGATCGCGCGAATGTCGACGGCGTAGAAGTTGCGGCCGTTCTGGATGATGGTGTCGTCATCGCGACCCACAACGAACAGATGCCTGCGGTACATGAAACCGATGTCGCCCGTGTCGTGCCACGTACCCGAGTCGGACCCCTCCACGGAGGCCGACCAGTAGCCGGAGAACATCTGCGGTCCGCGAATACTGATGCGGCCGACTGTCCTCCCCGGAGGCGTTGTTCGGTCGTCGTGCGGCCCTCCTACGGTCACCTCGGTGCCGGGAAGAGGCCGACCGGACGACAAGAGTACCGACGGCGTCTCGACCGCCTGTGCGGGGGAAGGCACGACCCGTCCCTTCCGCAGAGCGGCGCGGTCGACCTCCAGCCTCAGTGATGGTTCGTCGGGGGTGCCGGTGGCGACGGTGAGGGTGGCTTCGGCCATCCCGTAGGACGGGCAGAAGGCTTCCGGGCGAAAGCCGGCAGGTGAGAAGTGCGCGGTGAACCGGTCTGCCGTGTTGGCCCGGACCGTCTCACCGGCATTGCGGGCCACCCGCCAGGATCCGAGGTCGAGACGTCGCACGTCTTCGACAGGAACCCTGCGAACGCAGAGTCCGTAGCCGAAGTCGGGTGCGCTGGACAACGTTCCGCGCACGGTCGTCAATGCCTGCAGCCAGGATAGCGGCGCCCGGACGAAGTCGCGCGGTCGCAGCAGCACCGATGTGTAGCCGCTGAACAGTGGGCGCAGCACCCCGGTGACCAGGCCCATGTCGTGATGGAGCGGCACCCAGGTGACCGCCGTGTCATGAGGCCCCTCCTGGTACACCTGCGCGACCTGGCGGCAATTGGCGCGCACTGCCTGGTGGCTGAGGATTGCCCCTTTCGGCTTGCCGGTCGAGCCGGACGTGTACTGAAGCAGGGCAACGGCGCAGCGCCCGGCAGCCTCCTGGCGGCTCTCGCGCGGGCCGCCGGACTGTATCAGATCGTCCCAGGCGACGAACCTGCCGTCATAGTCGGAGAGGAGAGTCCGGCATCCGTCCGTCCGGGCGCGGACGATCACCAGCGTCGGTCGGCAGTCCTCGACGATGCCGCGCAGGCGGGCGAGCACTGCCGGCTTCGGTTCGGCCGTGACTTCCGGCGCCGGTACCGCGATCAGGCCAGAGGCCATACAGGCCAGCAGGGCCGCTGTGAAGGTGATGTCGTTGGGCAGGGCCAACACCACTCGGTCGCCGGGCCGTCTGCAGTGGCGGGCCACGGCGGCCGCGGCACGCTCCACGAGAGCGGACAGAGCGGTGAAGTCGAGCGACTCGCGCACTGCTCCGGCCCGCCAGGTGGCCACCGCGATCGCCGACGGCTGCGACCGCGCTCCCCGCGTCAACCAGTCGTAGGCCGTGTCATCTGGCGTAGATGGGCTGGTGGTCACTGCGGTTGCCCTTGCCGGTCTTCCATGACGCCTGAGGTCAGCGCCGTACGACGGATCTTTCCGCTGGGAGTTCGCGGCAGTGTGCCACGGGGGTGCGCGACGATCTGCGGGACTGGAAGGCCCTGAGCGGTGGCCGCGACGCCGATCGCCTGGACGAGTTCGGTGGCGCCTTCAGGTGTACGGGTCTCGACGTGACAGATGAGTTCGGGGTCCCCCGTCCCGGATGCGTCGATCACCACGACATCGGTGACCCCGGGTAGTTGCCGTACCAGGTGTTCGAGCAGTGCTTCGAGCCATCCGTCCTGCTCGTCGGCGCGACCCAGGATGTACAGGTAGGCGTCGTCGTCCAGATAGCCAAGATCGCCGGTTCGCAGCACGCGGTCGTCGACAGACGTGCTGTCGGCACGTCGCAGGCGGGCGCATATCTCGCCCGGTACACCAGGGGGCACGGGTGTTCCGTCCCTCTCAACGGTCAGTGTGATGCCGGGGAGGGCCCGCCCGACCGAGCCCGGGTGGTCCAGCCACTGGATCGTGTCGATCTCCGTGAGGATGCTTCGCGACGTTCCGTAGTACTCGTGCAGAACCGGGCCCAGAAGGTCGACAGCCGCGCGTTTGATCGCCGGGGGACACGCGGCTCCGCCGTGGAAGACCGCCTTCAGCGACCGGGCAGGAGCACTGCCTGCCGCCACGATGTCGACCAGCAGGTCGGGACTCAGCATGGTACTGGCCACATTGTGACAGTCGGCCAGCAGCACGAACTCCTGCGGTGACCAGTGCCGTTGTACGACCACGGCACTTCCCGCCTGTAGCGCGTACAGAGCTGGACCGAGTGTCCCGAGGTGGTACGTGGGGTTGGCCATGAGGTGCGGGCCCACGGA
Organism: Streptomyces sp. NBC_01471; assembly: GCF_041438865.1. NCBI lineage: Bacteria > Bacillati > Actinomycetota > Actinomycetes > Kitasatosporales > Streptomycetaceae > Streptomyces > Streptomyces sp. NBC_01471. The sequence continues at coordinate 1,541,835 of NZ_CP109450.1, read as the reverse complement.
CGGTCCCGCGGCGTACCGGCTTTCGACGGCGACCCCGAGGTAAGGGTGTCCGGGACGTACTCGCGGTACTCCCCGCGGTACGCCGGTGGTACCGGACGTCGCGAAGGCCAGGTAGCCGGCCGGGACTCTGGGCGCGGACGCTGAGCCCCGGCTCCCCGCGTCGGCAAGCGACTCGTCGCTGACCGTACGAACGGGGAGCGAGCCCGCTCTCGCGGGCCCAGCAGTCACATGTAGGGCGACGCCCATCTCGGAGAGCAGCCGAGGGCCTGCGGCCGACCTGAGCAGACCGTCCTCGACCGGGAACAGCCCGTATCCGTAGGCCAGCGCTGTCAGCGCGAGAGCGAAGAATCCCGGACCGGTGCGGATATCGGTGGACAGAATGCAGCCGTCCGGAAGTCCCTGTTCACGCAGGCCGCGGCCCAGGGCATCGGCTCGTTCGGTCAGTTCGCCGAAAGTGCACGATTCGGGTCCCGCTATGACGGCCACACGCGAGGCATCTGCCGCGGCGGTCCTCCAAGGGCTCCAGAGGTAGGAACGCACCGGGTCAGCCTTCCCTGCCAATGGCGCGGACAGCCGCCGCCGGCATGCCCGTCAACCGGTCGGCCAGTACGGCGAAGCTCTCCGACTCGGTAACCACTCGGACGTCGACATCGATGCCGAGCCGCTCTTCCAGCCGGTCGGCGAACCACACCGCCGTGACGGAGTCTCCGCCCAGGCCGAAGAAATCCTGGTTCGGTTCCACCTGATCGCCGAATATTTCACCGGCGGTCGCGATCACGAGGGGCAGGAGGGGTTCAGCGCGGTCATGGTTCATGGCAGAAACCTTTCCGACGACAAGCGGCGACTGGTGACGGCGGTGGTGTCCGAAACGATCTGATCGACGATGGACTGGGCAAGGGGCCTGCCAGCACGTTGTCCGTCGAACAGCAAGTCGATCAGAACTCCGTCGCGGTATTCGTTGCACCGCAGATGCAGAGCGGACGAGTCTTTGAGAGTGATACGGCGGAGGGGGTACGCGTCGGCTGTGATCCGCAGGCTCGAACTGTTCCTGGCCGAGCGCAACGGACCGGGAAAGCTACGCAGATTCACGTATATGTCGCCGACCAGGGGCAGCGGACCACCGGACGTGCCGGCAGCTGGTGGAGCGGTCAGCAGAGCCGTCAGGTCGCAGGCGGGAAGCTGTTGGTGCCGCAGTGCATCGACCATCGCGCCCGCGACCTCGGCAACCACTTCGTGCAGTGGCGCTCCGGGCGCGTTGATGGCCAGCGGGGCCGATCCCGCGAACATCCCGACTGTGTCCCGCTCGGTGGGGCCTCGAGAGTCGAGCGAGGTCCACAGGCTCACCCGGCGCTGTTCGGTATGGGTTGCGACGGCCCGCACGAACGAGCCGACGAGCCAGTGCATGACGGTACAGCGCGCACTCTTGCAGTGCTCACGCAGTTCCTCGACCGCGGAAGCGGAGAGCCGTACATGGACACTTCCGCTCGGAGTCGGAGAAGCGGCCGGTTCCTGCCAGCGATTGCGGGCGGCGAACTCGATCCGTTCGTGCCAGGAGGTGCGAGCCCGTTCCAACCGGCGCACGCTACGGCTCTCGTGTCGCGCGAGCGCTGCCCGCGCGAACGAGGGGGCGGCCGTCGGCGGTACACCGCCGGGATCCCGCAGGGTGGTGTAGTCCCGCCATATCTCACGGCTGAAAAGGTCGTGGGCGCGACCGTCGAAGAAGACGTTGTTGAAGGTTGCCAGGAAGGCATGGTGTTCGGTGTCGTGGCGAAGCAGACGGAGCGTGAAAGGACGCTTCTCACCGCCCAGCGGAGTGAGGACGTCCCGGGAGAAGACGGCTGCGGCGTAGCGGGAGAACTGATCCGCGGATCCAGCGGTGACAGATTGTGTGGTGATCGACCGGTCGTGCGGCCGAACCGGGGAAACCTGCTGCGCATCGGGCGTTTCCACGGAGTCGTTGAGCACCAGGGCCATGCGCAGGGCATCGTGGCGGGCGATGAAGAGGCGCACAGCCTCCTCGAAGCGGTCCGTGTCGAGGGGGCCGAGTATGCGGAAGGACAGCCGGACGTTGCGCCGGGTGCGGATCCCTCGTCCTCTGGCGAGGTACCACTCCTGCTCATAGGTCAGGGGGACGGGCGCCGCAGGACCGGGCGAGAAACTCGTCATATCAGGCACATGAACTCGCCCCCCTCCGTCTTGAGTGCGTCGGGCGTGCCTGCCTGGGTGATCCGGCCGTCCTGGACCACCAGTACTTGGTCGGCGGTCTGCAGCACGGTGAGCCGGTGCCCCACGGAGACGACAGTCTTCCCGGCGGCGAGCAGCCCCTGAAAGACGCGCTTTTCGAGCTCGGGGTCAAGGGCACTGGTCGCCTCGTCCAGAATGAGCAGCCGAGGTCGGCGGACCAACGCGCGGGCAAGGACGATACGTTGGCGCTGCCCGCCGGACAGTCCGTGACCTCCGGGGCCAACTAGCGTTTCGTAGCCCATCGGCAGGGCGGTGATCTCCTCGTGGATGTGAGCGAGCTTCACTGCCTCGAAGACGTCAGAGTCTGCGACCTCGTCAGCGCCGAAGCGGATGTTTTCTCGGATCGTGCCACTGAACAGGTGGGCGTCCTGGTTGATGTAGGCGATCTGGCGCCGGTAGGACGGACCGTGCAGTTCGGCCAGGTCGTGACCGCCGACCTCGATGGTGCCGGAGGTCGGTGTGTGCAGACCCGCCAGCAGCAGTCCGAGCGTCGATTTGCCCGAACCGGAGCGGCCCACCACTACCACGAACTGACCTGGCGTGATTCGCAGATCGATATCGGTCAGGGTCGGCTGTACCGCGCCCTTGTGCCGAAAGGACAGGCCGCGGACCGTCACGTTCAGCGGCTCGGCCTTGCCGTCGTCGGGAAGAGGTGACCCGGCGGGTTCAGGGTCGGTGGAGAAAAGGTCGTCGAGACGCGCCAGTGCGGGTCGCACGGTGGCCAGTTGGGAGGCCGTGTTGAAGACGTTTCCGAGCGGTGCGAACAACGAGATGGTCAGGGCCATGAACGCGAGCGTCCCGCCTGCCGAACTGTGTCCGGCGAGCACCTGCCAGATTCCGATGACGAGGACCACCATCGGCGCGAGAAACTGGATGGAGCGGCTGAGCGATGTGGTGGCCGCGAGGCTCCGCCGCGCATGGAGGCGCTTGTTGACCTCGGCGACCAACGAGTGCGACCAGCGTTCGGCGGCCACACTCTCTGTACCGGCCGACTTCAGGCTGGTGATGCTCTCCAGCAGATCGACAAGTTCGGCCTGCGCCTGGGTCTGTCGTTCCAGCACCTCGTGGCTCAGACGGCTCTGCTGTCGCCAGGTGATGGCCATGACCGCTGTCTGCAGCACGATGAGGGAGAGGACCACGGTGGCCAGCAGCGGGTTGACGACGAAGACGGCTGTCAGATAGATGACGATCAACAGGCTGTCGAAGAATGTCGACACCGCGCTCATGCTCAGGATCTGGTTCAGCGTGCTGCTGGTTCTGACGCGTAGGGCAAGGTCCCCAGGGTTGTGGACGGTGAAGAAGTCGTAGGGCAGGGACACCAGATGTTCCATCACGCCCCACGTCAGTTCGCGCTCGACCGTCGCCTGTCGTTTTGCCAGCAGCACGGCCCGCAGTGTCTGCAGGCCGAGGAAGAGCGCGGCCAGCGCGGCGAGTCCCACCGTCATCAGCCACAGGGTCCCGGTCAGGTGGTCGGGAACCACTTGTCCCAGAATTACGCTGACCGCGGCCGGCAGGACGAACTCCAGCGCCGTGAGAGCTCCCGAGGCACCGAGGATTTTGCTCAGTTCACGGCCACGCGGTACGACGTGCCGCAGCAGTCGCCAGGGCCCCGGCGCGGTCGCCGCACCGGACGTACGGACATTGACGGGCTCCAAGGGGGGCGCGAACTCCAGAGCCACGCCGGTGAACGACTCCGTGACCGTCTGCGCGCTCAGTCGACGGCGACCCGAAGCGGGGTCGACGATGTCGATGTAGTTCTCCGTCGCCTGCTCAAGCACCACAAAGTGGTTGAAGTTCCAGAAAAGGATGCTGCCAACGGGCAGATGCCGCAGACCTGCCAGATCCGTGCGAACTCCGCGTGCCCGCAGCCCGCTCCGGCGGGCGACATCCAAAAGGGTCCGGGCCGAAGCGCCATTGCGGCCCGAATCGATGGCAGCCCGCATCCTGGCGAGATCGGCGTCGATCCCGTGATGGCGCAGCGTCATGACGAGGGCCGCGGGACCACAGTCGCTGAGCTGGGTCTGCAGGCAGACCGGCACCCGGCGCCGGCCACGAAGAGCGCCGAATGCGCGAGCGATGTTTCCGCGAAAGCTCTCTGACGGACGGCTCTCGCTCGTCCGGCCGAACACCGGCCCCAACCCGTCCCTTGAATAGCGGTGTGCCAGGGCTTCGGCCCGAAAGCGTGGTCTGCTCGTCATCCTCTGCGTCCTCCTCGGCGAACCGGGCGGGCCGGAAGACTTTCCGGCCCGCCCGGCGTTAAAGACCTCACGGCCAACTGTCAGCGCCTTGGGTCGACAGCTGATGCCGTTCCCCTAGTCCGGCCTGACAGGCGTCAGGCCGCGCTGCAGTTCGGGGTGATGACGGTGAAGCCGCCGACGATGTCGTCCAGCTCCTCGTCGGTCAGGTTGGTGATGTCGATCGCGTTGTTCTCCATGATTTTCTCCTTTGAATTGATATGCATTTCCTGCTGGAACGCTGAAGTTCGCATTTCTCCCCCAGCGTCCGTTGAATGCATCTCCGCAGTGTGCGGTTGATTGCGTGAATGACAATAACCATGCGTCCGAGGAGAAGCAAGTATTCAATAATTCGAATTGCGCCGATCGATCTCACGCTTCTCGCCTGAGGGATATCGGGACATGCGAATTCGGCGAATCGCGCGGTGATTCCGCTCAGGTCCGGCTCTTCGCCTGCGACGTCTGCAGCAGAACCGAGGACGTCGCCCACGTCGCACGCCGCACAGGCCAGCCGGCGGTCAGCAGTGCGGCCGCCACCGCTTCGTTGTCGTCCACCACGAGCGCGACCCGGCGCTCCCGCGCCAGCTGCGTGAGCCAAGCCGCTTTGAGGACGCTCACCGGCCGATCGTCCTCGTCGGGGCGCATGTACAGATGTCCGACGGGCATCCCCTGGGCGGTGAGCCAGTCGATGGTGATTCCGCGGATGTGCTCAGGTCGGCCCGTGAACCAGACCACCTCGTGCGTCCCGCCCACATCGGCGGCGAGCATCAGCCCTTCTGGCAGCGGTACGTCGCCACTCGCGTGCTGAAAGAACGCGTTCCAGTCCTGCGGAGAACCGGCCAGGTGGGGCAGCCGGTGCGTGACATCCGCCACGACTCCGTCGATGTCGAAGACGGCCCAAGGCAGTTGGGTCCGGGGCACGCTGCGCCTCCTGTAGATCATGAATGAAGGTAGGGGGCGTCCGGCTGTGCCCATGTTGCGGCAGGCCGGTGAACGGGCAACACCTTCGCACGCGACGTCCGGTGCGACCACTCACGGAAAGCAGGTACCCGAAAGCCGTGACTGGAGAGACGGCATCCGTTGGCCGATCATGAGATGCGACAGCGCGACGCGGCAGTGACTTCCGGCGCGGATCGCATCTCGCCACGAGCCCGGCCCGACACAGGGCGGTTCGGGTTCCTGGATGAGTGGCCGGCACTCGTCGCAGTCGCAGTCGCTTTTCATCTGGAGGCAGTTATGGAAGGTCCCCGGGCAATTGGTGCACAGGGACCGGCAGCGGGGACGCCCGTACTCACGGAGGACACCTTGCTGTTCGCACCCCCGCGTCTGCGTAAGGGTGACGTGGTGGCCGTGGCCACCCCATCCGCACCGGTGATGACACCGAGGAGGCTGGCTCGCGGAGCCGAGGCGCTGCGCGAGCTGGGCTATGAAGTCCGTATGGGACCCCTTGCTGCCGGCGGAGTCCAGAACGCGACACCGGATCAACGGGTCGACGAGCTCAACAGATTCTTCGCGGACCCCGAAGTGCGCTGTGTCGTCGCCTCTTTGGGAGGCTTGAACAGCAACGCTGTGCTTGAGGCACTCGATTACGACGCCCTTCGGGCCGACCCCAAAATCATTCTCGGCTACAGCGACATCACCACCATTTTGTTGGCGGTACATCGCCGAGCGGGCCTGGTGACCTTTCACGGGCCCACGCTCCTGCCGGAGTTGGCAGAGTATCCACAGATTCTTCCTTACACCCGCGACAAGCTTCTGCGGGCCGTTGCCCGTCCGCAGCCGCTGGGGCGTCTCACGCCGGCCGAGGAGCACACCGATGAAATGCTCTTGTGGGACGAGAGTGACGATCGCGCGCGCAGGCTGCGCCCGGGGGACGGCTGGCAGTGGCTACACGCCGGGACAGGTACCGGGCCCCTGCTGGGTGGCAACCTGGAAACCATCGGTCTCCTCGCTGGGACGGACTACCTTCCCGACCTCACTGGGGCCGTCGTCTTCCTGGAGACCTGTGCCACCGACATCCGCGTCGTCGAACAGTCACTGACTCAGCTCCGCATGCTGAGGGTTTTCGACAAGATGGCGGCGCTGCTGCTCGGCCGGTCGTTCCGTGCCCCCGATGGTTTCGAGACCGCTCTTCGGCAGCTGGTCCGGTCGACTACGGCGAGATATCGCGTCCCCGTGGTCGCCGGTCTCGACATCGGACACAGCGACCCGATGCTGACTCTTCCGCTCGGAGTACGTGCCCGAGTCGACGCGCGGACCCGGTCCGTGGAGGTGCTCGATGCGGCGGTCCGCTGAGCTCGGCCTGCGCCATGTCGCAGGTGTGATGCGGCAGCACCGCATCGAGGAGGTCCTCGATGTGCCGGCAGCACCGCTCGGCAGCGGACTGCGCTATCCACGCGTGGTCCGGCTCGATCCCGGTGACCAGGCCTGGTATCTGCGTAGTTTCGGTACTGACTTCGAGATCGTGCCCTCTGACTGGCTTCGTCGCGGACTCGATCGTTGCTATTCCGTCGGTGCCGACCTGGAAGAGGCGGGGGAACGCGACGGTCTGCTGCTCGTGCAGGCGTTCACTGCTGACCTGCCCGGTGCGGAGAGCCTGGCAGGAACGCTGGTGGAGGAGCTTTCCCCCATCGCCGAGCGAGTGGCCGCCAAGTGGGACACGGCCTGGAACCGTCCATGCTGCTGGGTGGCCGCCGTCCTGCCCGCCGAGCCGGAAAGGGCGGACCATGCCTGACACCCTTTACCACCGCGCTCTGGTGAACGCGGGCATCGTGGCAAATGGTGGCTGGGGAAGCGGCATCACACCGTGGCGTGCCCTCGGTCTGGACGTGGTCCGCAGAATGGTGGACATCTTCGTGGAGAAGGCCGGCGCCGTGGCTCCGGTCGCCCGCGTCGAGCATCCCTTCCTGCACCGGCGTGATGACTACGAGCGGGTCTTCCCGGACTACAGGAACACCTACCGGCTGCCCGGTACCGAAGAGTCCCGCGCGGGCTGGGTGCTGCGCGCGGACAACCTTCATCTCAACGTCGCGTGGCTGCAACGGCACCGGCACCCAGGATCGGTGGTCTCGACCGGGGGCCTGCTGCGGCACCTGCGAGGCTCCGGTGCGCCGTTGTTCCGTGAGCGCTACATCTGGCCGGGCATACAGCTGAACCAACTGCTGCCTGCTGGCGAGGGGCCTGGGGCCCTGGCGTCCTACCAGCGTGTCGTCCGTCGCACCTTCGAAGCCTTCGGACTGCCGGTGCTGACCGTGGCGACCGATGCCCTCTCTTCCTATGGAGAGACGTGCCACCTCACCGTTTCGTGTCTTCGCGACGGACGGCCGACCGTGCTGGCGACGACCTACCTGATGGCTTCCCCGTATCGGAAAGCCCTGGGCGTCACCGGCGACCTGCTTGACATCGGCTTCACCGGCAAGGTGCTCGCCCTGGTGAGCATGCACCATCTCGACCGCGGCGGCCTCGGACTTCCCTCCGTACTGACTCCGGTCCAGGCAGGGGTGGTGGCACCGTCGGGCATCAGCGACATAAAACCGTGGTTGAGCAGCCTGGACGGCATCCGCGTGCAGACGGTCACGCTCGCCGCTGATGAGGACGTTCCCTTCCGTCGCAACCGGGTCGAACGTCGTCTGCTCCGCAGCGGTGCGCCGCTCGCCTACGGAGTCCGGCGTGACGGCACATGGCGTGTGGCCCGTCGCGGACCGATCGGCCACGCGTCGACCACGCCGTACCCCGACGCCACCGCGGTGCGGGCCGAACTCGCCGGCTACGACAGACGTCAACTGGAGCTCACCCGGGCGCGGTTGCAGCACGGCATCGAACGCTTCGGGCTGGTTTCGGGAGTGTGCGACGGATGTGCCGCGAGCCGTCGGGTTCCGGTGTTCGGCCGGATCGTGCCGCACCGTGCGTCCCGTTGTGTCCATTGCGCCGCTCCCGGCAGTGATCACCTGATCAGCGAAAGCGGACGTTTCTACTAAACGCGTTGCCCCGCCTCAACCGTAGGAGGTCGGTATGTTCACGAGGAGCGAATCCCACGTGCCAATGGTGATCGACATCACGACCACATCAGTGGGACGCGACACCGCATTGCATACTTTCACCAGCTTTTTCAAGTACGTCACCTTCAGCGGATACTTCCGTGTCGTCGTCACGGTCGACCCGGCCTACTCGGTCCCGTCCGAGGAGCGGTCCCGAACGCTCTCCTTCCTGCGTGACTTGAGGGAAGTGGACCCGAGGGTGACGGAGGTGGTGCTCGAAGAGTTCCCCCGTCAGGTCGGGCTGCCGGCCGCACTCGGAGTGCTGCTGTCCCACACGGTGTCGCCCGTCGGTGTCCACCTGGAGGACGACTGGGAGTTCAGCGGCGCTGTCGACCTCGATGGCCTGATCGACGACCTGTACGGCTGCGAGGCGACCCAGATCGTTTTCGGGAACTCGCACATGGCACGTGGCGGTACCTTCGAAAGGCCCGGCGAGGCCACCTTCGTCACAGACACCAAAGTCCCGCTTGTCAGGCTGGAGAGACCGAGCTGGGCCGCGCACTACATGCCTCTGGGCCCACACGTGCACCGAACTGCCTTGTGGGCCCCGGTTGTCGCCCGCGCCCTGGCGGTGAACGACCCATCACTCTGCGTCGACGAGCGTATCCGCGAACAAGTACTCGCGGAGGACGGATATGACCGGCACCGGGTCCATTTCACCCGTGACGTGGTGGTTCACGACATCGGACGAGCCTGGGTCGCTCGGCATCGGAAGTACCGGTCACTCACCCCTGAGCATCTCGATCGAATACCGGAGAACGGTCCGTTGCCCCGCGCCCGCACGGGGACTCTGGATCTGCGTCGGTCGGCCGAACTGCGCCGCCGGGCCGAGCGGGTCACGCCGGGATTGACACACACGTACCAAAAACGACCGGAGAATTTCGCCGACGGTCACTATCCCGTATATCTGGAACGCGGTGACGGTGCCCAGGTCCGGGACGTGGACGGACAGACCTACGTCGACTTCGTGGCGGGGCTGGGAGCGGCGACCCTTGGCCACAACCATCCGGTCGTCACGAACACCCTCAAGGAGAAGTCTCCCCGGGGACTGCTGCTTTCGCTGCCGACACCGTCCGAGGTCACGGCCGCCGAACTCCTCGCCGAGACGGTGCCGGGCGTGGAGATGGTCCGTTTTCTGAAGACGGGCGCCGAGGCGTGCGCTGCCGCGATACGGCTCGCCCGTTTGCTGACCGGACGGGACGAGGTGCTGCTGGCTGGATACCACGGCTGGCACGACCAGTTGATCGGTTCCAGCCCGGGCGTTCCCGCGTCTCTGCTCGCGCTCACGACCAGGATCGAACTGTCCTCCGCGCAGGACGACGAGCGGCTGCTGGAAGACCTTCGGGTACGCGACGACCGGATCGCATGCGTGATGGTGTCCACGCCGTACCACCGCGAGTTGACTACGGGGTTCCTGACGGCACTGCGTGACGCCTGCCGCCAGGCCGGCGCGCTGCTCGTCCTCGACGAGGTAGTCACCGGCTTCCGGCTCGCTGCCGGCGGACTCGGAGAGCACCTCGGAGTCGAAGCCGACCTGATCTGCTTCTCCAAAGGTCTGGCGGCGGGGGCGCCCCTGGCCGCGGTCGCGGGCCCCCGGCGGACGATGACCGCCTTCGAACAGCTGCGTGTGTCCAGCACCTTCGCCGGCGAGACCGTCTCCCTGGAAGTGATGAAAGCCGCCCTGCGGCACTACGCGCAGAGCGACTACTACACGCACATCGCCACCCTCGGCCGACGCCTGCGTGAGGGCCTCAACCGCGTCGCGGCCGAGGCCGCGCACGCCCCGGTGGCGGTCGGCTACGACCCCATGCCCTGCCTGCGCTTCGCCGAGGACCGCGCGCGCAACGCGTGTATCGCCGAGGCGTTCCTGGCCGGAATGGCGCAGCGTGGTGTGCTGCTTCGCAGAGACGTCAACTTCGTGACCGCCGCGCACCGCATGGAGCAGGTGGATTTCGCGCTCGCCGCGGCGGAAGAGGTCTTCGCCGAAAGACGATTCCGCGAAGCTGTCGCAGGCGGGCAGAGGGTCCCGACATGACCGGCCGGACCACCCCCCAGGTACCCAGGATCACGCGCGACGAATGGAACGAGCAGTTCGGATCGGGCCGCTGGGACTACCTCGCCGAAGGCCCGGAACAGGCACGCTACGCCGCGATCTGCGCGCGCATCCGGACCGCCCGAGCGGCAAGCGTGCTGGACGTGGGCTGCGGTGCGGGTGTGCTGCGCGACCATCTCGGCGACGACTTCAGCGGCCGGTACCTGGGAATCGACTGGTCGCACACCGTCCTGGCGAAGAGGATCCGTCGACGTGACGAGTGGCTGTTGTGTGCGGACGCCTCCCGTCTTCCCTTGCGTGGAAGCTTCGACACCGTGGTCCTCAGCGAGGTCCTGTACTACCTCGACGAACCGCTTTCGGCCATTGCCCGGATGCTCGACCTGGTGGCGCCCGGTGGGCAACTGCTCATCTCGCTCTACCAGCCGTCGGCCGACAGGCACCCTGACTGGCACTCCCTCATCGCGGATCTGGACCGGGATGTTCGCGCAATGGGCGACACGGCCCACCAACTCGTGACAGGGCACAGCCGGCGCAACTGGTTGCTGCACGTGATCACGCGAGAGGAGCAGAGGTGAGTCAGGTCGCAGAGCGTGTCCTGGTCGTCCAGGCGGACGACTTCGGTATGTGCCCCGCAGTGACGGACGGCATTCTGGAGGCCCACCGCGCCGGGGTGGTGACGCAGGCTTCGGTCATGGTCCCGGCGCCGGACGCGAACCGGGCGATGTGGCTGGCCCGCAAGCATGGCCTCCCCCTGGGCGCGCATCTTGTCCTGGCCTGCGAGTGGGAGGGGCTGCGCTACTACCCCCTCACCCGGGCGGACACCTTGCGGTCGCCCGACGGCGCTTACCTGCCGGGTCCTCCTGAGCTGCGTGCCGCGGACGCCGATCCGGAGGAGGTACATGCGGAACTCTGCGAGCAGCTACGGGTGATGGTGGCCGCGGGTCTCGTTCCCCGCCACTGTGAATCGCACGTGGGCGTCTTCGACCCGCACATCCTGGCCGACGTCAGTGCTCAGTGGGGGATCCCGTGCCGGGATGAAGTGCCCGCACCCGGCATTCCGATGGCAGTGGATTCCGTGTGGCACCTTTCCACTCGCCCGGAGGGTTCCAAGATGGACGACCTGCTCGGCCATCTTTCGACCCTGCCGCCGGGGACCCACATGGTGGTCGCCCACCCGGCGGCAGACCGGCCAGAGCTCGACATGCTCACCGACTCCGGCTCACGCCGCTGGAAATGGGCGCGGCCCATTCGGACAAGCGACCTTGCCACTCTCCTCGACCCACGCTTTCTGAGGGCTTGTGCGAGCTGGGGCATCACCCTCGCGCCCTTGCCCACGGCCCGGTCTGAGCAGTCCGGCTTCAGCACGGAGCAAACCGAGAACCGAGAAAGGAAGTCACCGATATGTTCGTGAAAACGACACCCTCTGCGACGGCACCGGAGTCCGGTCCGACAGCGACTCCCGCCACCCTGACCCCGCCCGGCTCCTGGCGGATACCCGACACCCACTATCTGACGGTGATGGGAAGTCCGTGGTACGCGGCGCTGGTCACACTCCAGGACGCTTTCACCTCGGCGACTGTGCAGTTCTGGACCGAACGTGGAATTCGATTCGGTCATCTGCCGGTGACCACCGGATCGGTGTCCTCGCCGATGGGCCTCGGCAGTGACTCGCTGCCGGTCGAGGTAGACCTCTTCGGGGCGCCGACATACCTCGCCGACTCCATGCAGTTCAGCCTTGAGTACCTTTGTCGGCTGGCCGACCGCGGAGCCTATTACCTGATGCCGTCATTTCGCGGCGAGGCACCCGACGCGACGCATCTGTGCCAGTTCTTTCACAGCGAGGCCGAGATTCCCGGCGGCCTGCACGACGTCATGACCGTCGTAGAGGCGTACCTGCGCCATGTTGTCGGGGAATTGGCGGGCCGGCACGAGGGCCTCATCCGCGCGGCCGCGGGATCGATGGACCACATCACGGCGCTACTCGACGGCCCGCGTGCCTTCCGGCGCCTGACCTTCGATGAAGCGAGTGCCGCGCTGGACCACGATCCGCGTTACATCGACCGCGAGGACGGCTGGCGCAACCTCACGCGAGCCGGCGAGCGCCAACTCATGAAAATATACGGCGACTTCTTGTGGGTGACCCACTGGGACACGTTGGCCGTGCCGTTCTACCAGAGGCAGGACGCACAAGGACGGGCACTCAACGGAGACCTGCTTTTCGGCCCCGGCGAGGTTGTCGGAGCCGGCGAAAGGCATGTCAACGGCAACGAAGTCCTTGGTGCCTTGCGGCAACACGCAGTGCCGACCGAGGGATACGAGTGGTACGTGCAGATGAAGACCGAGAATCCCCTGCGCACCGCCGGCTTCGGCATGGGCGTCGAGCGTTTCCTGATGTGGTTGCTCGGTCAGCGAGACATCCGCGATCTGGAGCTGCTGCCGCGCGTGAACGGTCGCACCATCCTTCCTTAGGAGCCTTCGTGCACCACCTTCGTGATTCGTCCGACATACTCAAGGACGCCGAAAAGCTGCGTGACCGACTGGCCGAAGACGGATATCTCTATCTACCGGGATTTCTCGATGCCTCCGAGGTCGTCGCCGTACAGTCTGAGCTGCGCGCCGTGCTGCACTCCGTCGGATGGCTCGCCGATCCGGACAGACTTGCTGCCGCCGGGCGGGGACTCGGTTTCCGTCCCCATTCCTTCCGCACTTTGTACCCAGCGGTGCTGCGGCTGGAGAGCGTCCACCGGATCGCGTTCGACGCCGTCCTCTGGGCATTCATGGAACGGCTGTTCGGCGGCGAGATCTTCTGCCACCCCGCGCGGGTCGTGCGCATCGCGCCCCAGTCCGCCGGCGAGTACGCGACCCGGGCCCATCAGGACTACGTGGTACAGCACGTCACCACCGATGTGGTGACGTGCTGGATTCCCTTCACCCGCTGTGACGAGGACAAGCAGGGCCTACGGCTGATCCCGGGCTCCCAGCTGCGTGGGTTCCTGCCCCCCGATGCATCGCTCGGCGGACGCCGCCCCCTATATCTTTCTGTGCCGTCGGACGATCCGGCCTGGGCCACGGCCGACTACGCGCCTGGTGACCTGGTGCTGTTCCACAGCTTGACCGTGCATGGCGGCGGTCCCAACGCGAGCGACGAACTGCGACTCTCCACCGACCTCCGATACCAACTCGTCGACGATCCGATGCGGGCGGAGTTCACACACCCGCACGGCTGGCCCATGACCCCTGACTGGGACGAGATCGCGGCCGGCTGGTCCACCGATGAGTGGTACCGACTGCCCGACCGAGTGCGTCTCGTTCCGATGCCCGACGGCGTCGACTACGGCGAGTACCTGGCTGGCCTTGTCCCGCAGCCTTCCAGACTGCTGGCCGACCGTCGGCAGATCGCCTGACGGGCACGAGACCGACCGCCCGACTCATCGAGCGCAACACCCCAACACCCCGCAAGGAGAAGTCCCATGTCGCTGATGACTGATGCTCAGTTCGAGAAATTCTTCGAGCCGTATGCTGGCAACGTCGAAGGTTTTTATGAGGCCACCTACTGGCGGCTGGCCGACGAGTTGATCAAGGAGCTGATCCGACGCCACCTCGACCTCAAGAGCGGTCAGCGCGTCCTGGACGTGGGTGGTGGTACGGGCCGATGGGGCATCTGGCTGGCCACCGAGTTCGGTGTCGACGTCACCGTTGCGGACAAATCTGCCGACATGCTCCGGCAGGCGGAGACCAATCGCCGGGCATCGTCCGTGGCCGACCGCGTCGAGCTCGTCCACTGCGATGTGGAGGACGCCCCCGAACTGGTCGACGCGTCCTACGACGCGGTGATCAGCACCTACGGCGTACTCTCCTTCCTCGACAACCCGGCCGCGGCCTTCGAGACCATCCACCGGGCCATGCGTCCCGGCGCGACGGGCTTCCTCATGAGCCACTCCCTGTCGAACGCCCTCTCCTCGAAGATCCTCCGGGACGGCGCCGGTCCCGAGGAGCTGGCTGCCCTGATGGCCACTCGTATCGTGCGGTGGTCCGAGCACGTGCCGCCGTTGCGGGTCTTCTCGGCCGATGAGCTGAAGTCTCTTGCCACCGGTGCCGGCCTGGTCGGCGAGCGGGTCTTCGGCGTCACGGCACTCGCTCTGCCGGGACCGGAGGACTTCGGTTACCCGTACGACAAGATCAGCGACATCTCACGTGCCCTGAAGGATGAGGAGTACTTCCGTACGGTCCTGGCTCTGGAGCTGGAGGCCAGCCGGCACGACGCGTGGGCCGAACGCGGCACCAATCTGGCGATCAAGGTGCGCAGGCCGTGAGCGCCACGGCGTCGACTGTTCCCTACGACGCGCTGTCGGCGGTCTACGACCGGTGGACTGCCCAGAACGACTACTCCCGGTGGGCGGCTTACCTGGCCGACCGCTTCAGCGCCCACGGCGACGTCCGACGAGTCCTCGATGTGTGCTGCGGCACGGGCAGTCTCATCGCGCTGCTGCAGATGCAGGGGCTTGAGGTCAGCGGTGCCGACGGGTCCGAGGGCATGCTGATGCGGGCCCGCACCCGCACAGCGCCGGGCACCGAACTGTTCCACGTCCGGCTGCCCGCACCCCTGCCCGTAGCCGACGCGTCCTACGACGCGGCTGTGTGCAGCTTCGACAGTGTCAACTACTTCCGGCCCGACCAACTGCCGGAGCTGTTCACCTGCGTCGCCAAGGCACTGCGCCCTGGCGGGCTGTTCGTGTTCGACGTCAACACCCGGTACAAGCTGGAGAACCTGCACGGCAACAGTCACTACGGCGACGACCTGGACAGTTTCGCCTATGTGTGGCGTAACCGATACCACCCCGAAGAGCACCGCTGCGACTTCACCATCAGCCTGTTCACGCGGGGCACCGAAGGCTTCGCCAAGCAGGTCGAGCAGCACAGCCAGTGGTGGTTCGATCCGGAGGAGATCCGTTCCGCCGGTCGGATGGCAGGCTTCGAGGCGGCCACCGTGACGGAGGACTACGAGGACCACCACCCGGGCCCGAAGACCATGCGCGAGACATGGACCTTCGTACGCGGACCGGCCCCGGCCGCCTGACCGCACATGCCTGCGTCGACGCCACCCCGTCCACACCGAGGAAGGGAATTCCTTCATGCATCACCCCGAGGGCGCGGTGGCGTCGGCGCGGGACGCGACACCACCCCGTGCCACTGCCGAAGTCGCTGTGGACGCTGCCCGCCCCTTCCAACTCGACGACCCTCTCGGCTGGTTCGACGACGCTCGCGAGCACTCCCCAGTTCTCTGGCATCCCCAGACCGCCTCCTGGTATGTCACGAGGTTCGACGATGTCTGGCGCCTCTTGCTCGACGCCCGACTCGGTGCGCGCAGCCCGGAACCTTTCCTCCGTAAGCTCCCCGGGCCGCAGCAGGACGCTGTCCGTCCACTGGTGGATTTCCTCTCCCGCTGGCCGATGTTCCTCGACGCGCCTCGGCATGACGTCGTGCGCAGGGTCCTCCGGCCGGCGTTCACACCCGACGAGGTGACCCGGGTGGCCGAGGTCGTACGAAAACGTGGGGTGTTCCGTGCCGGTTCAGGCGCGGACTTGCTGGAAGCGGCTTTGCGACCAGCCTGCCAGGACGCGCTCAGTGCGCTGCTCGGCGTGGCTCCGGAGGACTTTCCTCGGCTGGTGACCTGGTCCGAGAAACTGATGGGCTTCGTGGGACGCTCCCGGATCGACGCCACCCTGATCCACCACACACACAGTGCGCTCGCGCAGTTCACCGAATTCACCGGACATGCCCTGGCAAGTGGGGCCAGTCCGCTTGCGCGGTCCGTCGGTGCGGCCGTCCGTGACCGGGTGCTCCAGACCGCGGACGCGGTGGCGATCTACGCCCAACTGGTCACCGGGGCACTGGAACCCACGGTCAGTGCCCTGGCCACGGCTCTGCAGGCGCTCTGCCTCGGACCGGCCCGCCGGGACCATTACGCCGCCGAACCTGCGGGTTTCGTCCATGAGGCAATCCGAATGGCGACCCCGTTCCACTTCGCGGCCCGGCGTGCACAGAGGGACATGGAAATTCACGGCCAGCGCATTCCCGCCGGGGACCGAGTGGTACTGGTGCTGGCCGCGGCCAATCGTGACCCTCGCCGGTTCGCAGCACCACTGGAGTTCCGCCGGGGCCGCACCGGCGCCCACGTTGCCTTCGGCCGGGGGCGACACGCTTGCATGGGCGCCCTCGTCACCAAGCACATCATGCGCACGGTCCTCGACGCCTACTTGGCCGAGACGATCGAGATTCGTCCGGTCGTCATCGATTGGCACATCACCATGGGCATGAAATGGCCGCTTTCCGTAACAGGGGGAACCACAAAGTGACCCGATCGCACACATTTGAAAGAGGTTCCTTGCGCGCAGATGCACACGAAGCAACGGCGCCCCGCCCCCATGTGCCTCTCGCCCGTACCGTCCGCCGCCGCTGGACAGAGCTGCCACAGGAGGTACGGGAGGCCGTGGCGGATCACCTCGGCTCCCCCGTGGACATGGCCTTCGACCAGTCAGGAGGGTTCTCTCGCGGCACCGCGGCCCGTTTGCGGTGCGCCGATGGAACTCGCGCTTTTGCCAAGGCGGTAACTCGGGGCGGCGACCCGTACACGGTCGCACTGGCCGAGCGGGAAGCCGCCGTAGCCGGCGCGCTCACTCCCGGACTCGGTCTTCCGGCGCCCGCCTTCCGTGGATCGGTCGAGTCGGCCGGATGGTTCGTCCTGCTCTTCGAGGATGTCGAAGGAGACATGGCCAAGGTGCCCTGGCTTCCAGCCGAGTTGGCGCTGGTACAGAGGAGCCTCGTGACACTTGCTGAGCGGGCCACACCGTCTCCCTTGCCCGGCCTGCCCGTATGGGGCGGTGAGCTGGAGGAGTGGCACGGCTGGAACCGACTGCTCGCGGATGCCGACCCGCTGCGGGACGTCGATTCATGGACGTCCCGCAATGCCGTCAGGCTGGCTGAAGCGGAAGCAGGCTTTCCGGCCGCTACGGCCGGCGACACCTTGCTCCACTCGGACTTGAGGTCGGACAACATCCTGCTCAACGGCGGTCAGGTCACTTTCGTCGACTGGGCCTGGGCGGCTCGGGGTCAGGCATGGCTCGATCCCATGATCTTCGCGCTGTGTGCGGCCGTACAGGGGCATCCCGACCCCGAGGCGGTGTTCGCGGCGCATCCGTCGGCTCGGGCCGCGGAACCCGCCGAGGTCGACAGCGCCCTGGCGGCTCTGGCTGGCAGGTTCGTGGTGGCCGCACGGCAGCCGGTGGAGTGGGAGACCGCGCCGGTGCGCGCTTTCCAAAAGGCCGAAGCGGCAACCGCGATCGCCTGGTTGCGCGTGCGCACCGGATGGCGGTGAGCAGAACGCCGACGGCACTGACCTGCCGTCGGAGACCGCCGCTGGGACAGGACACCAGGGCTTCTGACTGCGACTATTGAACGCATTTGCGGACCGTGGAGACCCGCTAGGATGATAGAAGCGCGTGGAGTGACGTGCTTCGCGAAGTTCCCGCTGGACCGCTTCGCGGGTCAGTGCTCAGCTGTATTCCCGATAGAGGAGATCATGTCCGCTGCGGCGTTCATCTCGACGACCATTCCCTACGTAAATGCCCGTCCGCACCTCGGACATGCGTTGGAGTACGTACAAGCGGACGCTTTCGCAAGGCATATGGCGAGCCAGAAGGATGTCTTCTTCCTCAGCGGCACGGACGAAAACAGCCTCAAAAACGTACTGGCCGCCGAGCGCGAGGGTATTTCCACGAGGGAACTCGTTGACCGCAACGTGCATTTTTTCGAGACTTTGCTCGAATCTTTGAACATCAAGGTCAGTGATTTTATTCGGACGAGCGTCAGCACAAACCACATTGCCGGTGCCACTCAAATCTGGCGCCGGATGGAGGAACGTGATGACATCTACACCAAGGACTACGAGGGCCTGTATTGTGTGGGCTGCGAGCAGTTCTATACTCCCGACGAGCTGAAAGACGGAAAGTGCCCTGAGCACCTCGTCGAGCCGGAACTGGTGACGGAACGCAACTACTTCTTCCGACTCTCGCGCTACGGAAACCAGTTGCTGGAGGAGCTTTCCTCAGGGCGGCTGAAGATCTACCCGGAGTCACGGCTGAATGAGGTCACATCCTTCATTCGCGCCGGACTGGAAGACATCAGCATCTCGCGGTCCGTCGAACGGGCGCGTGGTTGGGGCATCCCGGTGCCTGATGACGAGAGTCAGGTGATGTACGTCTGGATCGACGCGTTGACGAACTACATCAACGCCCTCGGCTGGACGGAAGAGAAGGACGCTTACAAGTGCTTCTGGGCGAACGCCGACCGGCGGACCCACGTGGTCGGTAAAGGTGTTCTGCGCTTCCACGCCATCTACTGGCCGGCCATGCTGCTTTCGGCCGGACTGCCTTTGCCCACCGAGGTGATGGTGCACGGATACATCACCGCTGGCGGTCAGAAGCTCAGCAAGAGCCTGGGCAACGCGATCGACCCCATGGATCTCCTGCGGGACTACGGCCAGGACGCACTGCGTTATCTTCTGCTCGCCGATTTCTCACCCTTTGGCGACGGAGACTTCAGCCAGGAGCGCCTGGTCACTAGGTACAACACGGACCTCGCCAATGCGCTCGGCAACCTGCTCAGCAGGATTACTGCGATGACCGTCCGATATCGAGAGGGTGTGCTTCCAGCGAGCGGTCCACTGGGTGCTCCGGAAGAGGCCCTGCTGGAGCAGGCATCGGTCAGTACGCGTGAGGCCGATGCCGCGATGGAGCGATACGACCACCGTGAAGCACTGGCCAGGATCTGGGACCTGGTGCGGCGCACCAATGCTTATGTCGACGAGCGTGCACCCTGGCATCTAGCCAAGGCTGCCGCACAGGGTGACGCCCGCGCCGCTCAGGAACTCGACAGCGTTCTGCATCACGCCTATCGGGTTCTTCAACGGCTCGGAGTGCTGCTGCGCCCGTTCATTCCGCAGGCCTCTGCTAACATGTTGTCCGCTCTCAATGAAAGCCCCGAGTGCCGTATCGCTGACCTGGTCGTGAACCCGGCTGGACGGCGTATCGAAAAGGCAGCACCTCTTTTCCCGAAGCTTGAACTGGCCTGAATCCGGCTGGTCGTGGGTGTGGCGGCGCCATTGCAGGCACGAGGCTGGCCCGCCACCATCACCAGCGGTTCAGGTGCTGCGGACCCCGGCGGCACGAACCCACAGAACGGACATGTGAAGTGGTACCACCTAAAGGCGAGATGCTTTCGCGTCTGAGTTTTTCATTGGTCACGCTGGCACTGGCGGTCATCTTGAGCGGCACCATCGGAAGTGCCTTCCCGGCCGGACTGCCGGGTCTCCCGTCTTCCGACTCGGTGAAGCACCACGAGTGGGCCGAGGGCCCCGGAATAGGCTGGAACAGCACGGCTTCGGGTAGTGCTCAGCAAAGCAGCGACGCGTAGCCGAGTATCAGCCAGGTATTCGGTCGAGCACTACCCGATTGTCCGTCACGGCCTGGGGGGTACGGAATGGCCCGTCAGGCCGCTCAGCATCTTGCTGACATCGTCGGCATCGGGGAGTTCCAGACAGGCGAAGAGCATCTGTGCCCTGTTCAGTTGGATACGGGCGGTATCGGTCAAGCCCAGATCAGCCTGGGCCTGACCCAGCACCACCAAAGCGTACGCTTGGTCCCGTACGGCTCCGATCTCCTCGCATCGTGCGACGGCGTCGGTGGCGTACTGCACCGCCTCGTGGTAGCGCTCCATCTTGCGGAGCGTTTCGGCGAGCTTGTACAAGGCATGTGCCTCGCGTCCCCGAATACCGGCCGAGCGGCACACGTCGAGACATTCGGTGTAGCGGGCGGCTGCACCCTCGTACTGCTCCCGTTCGTGCAGTGCCTGAGCCAGCACGTACAACGCGTACGCGACACCCGGAAGATCGCCTATGGCGCGAAGCTGCACAAGTACAGCTTCGCAGGCCGGTATCGCCTCGGTGGCCCTGCCACTGCGCACACGAGCGAGCGCCGCGTTGGTCGTGCTCGCCGCCTGGCCCGACGTGTGACCCAAAGCGTGGGCGAGCGCGATCGCCTCGTCGAAGCAGACCACCGCCTCGTCGAATTGGCGCAGGAACATGAGGGCCACTCCGAGGTCGTTCAGCGCCTGCCGGAGAATGACCTTGTCGTCTGCGTTCCGCGACGCCTCGATGGCAAGGCGCGCATGCCTCTCGGTGTCGGCTGCCCGTGCAGCCTGCAGCGCAATGGTGCTGGACAGCAACTGCGCCCGACCGTATACGCGCTGGTCTCCCAGCAGTTCGGCCTTCCGGGCCAGCTCCAACGTGACGGGCGCCAGTCCCTCGGACCGGGCGTCAGCGCAAAAGGGGCTGACCGCGATGAGAAGATTCACGGCGGTCCACAGCCGTCCGTTGTCCGGTTCCGCCGGCCAGTCGACGGCGTCCAGTGCGGCCGCCGTTATCAGCCTGATCTCACCGAGGATCCACGAACGCGCCGTATGGACGTCGCGGAACCACACACCCGCCGACCTCACCGGGCCGAGCGAGTCGGCCACTGGGTCGCCCGGCACGGCGTGCGAGAAGGCATTGCACGCGGTGGCCAGCAGAAAGTCGAGCAGTCTCCCGAACGCTCGCTCCGTGTCGACCGAGTGCCTGCTCTCCGCCCGCTGGGCGAAAGCGCGGAGCAGATCGTGGTATCGGTAACGGCCCGGCTCCGGGGACTCGAGCATGGCAGCGTCCACAAGGGATTCCAGCAGTTGCTCCGTCACCTCCTCGTCCTCCGCGAGTACGGCCGAGGCAACGGGGAGCCCGATATCCAGCGGAACCACGGCGGCGATCAGTCGGAAGGCGCGGGCTTGCTGAGGCGTCAGCTGCCGGTATCCGAGCTCGAAGGCGGCGTGGATCGACACGTCACCCACGCGCAGTTCCTTGATACGGCGCTGCTCATTGGTGAGCCGGGCGGTCAGCGTTGCGATGGTCCACCCCTGCCGGGAGGCAAGCTTGGTGGCCACGATCCGGATGGCCAGCGGCAGGAACCCGCAGAGCCGGGCCAGTTCGAGCCCTTCCGCTCTCTCCGCGTCGAGCCGCTCGTGCCCGATGACCGTGCCCAGCAGGGAGAGGGCCTCATCGGGCCGGAACGTGTCAAGGCTGAGCTGATCCGTGAGGGGCAGGCCGAACAGACGCGACCTGCTGGTGACGATGACCCCGCAGCCCACCGATCCGGGAATCAGGTGCTGGACCTGTGCCGCGTCCCGTGCGTTGTCCAGGACGATCAGTACTCGGCGGCCGTCCAGCGTGGAACGCAACAGCTTGCAGCGGTCGTCTAGTGCGTCGGGCACCGCTTGGGCTGCGATGCCCAGTGACAGGAGGAACCCCGTCAGGACGATGCCCGGCTCGGCCGGGCTGTCGTCGTTGCCCCGCAGATCGGCATAGAGCTGCCCGTCCGGATAGGCGTGGCGTACACCATGGGCGATGTGCAGGGCCAGGGAGGTCTTCCCGATTCCTCCCATCCCGGCCACCGCCACGGCGGTCAGGGTACGGCGCCCAGGTGTCGTCAGCAGGGTACGTATTTCGCTGATGGCGGCAGCGCGCCCGGTGAAGTCGGGTATGTCGGGGGGGAGTTGAGCCGGGGCCGGCAGCACCGGCACCGGCTCGCAGTCCCGGGTGATGGTCGGCCCGCCCTCCGCTGCCCGCTTCGGCTCGTCGGGTGCCGCGAACTCCTCGGAGACCGCGACGGACAGGGCCGGGTCGCTCTCCAGTACCTGCCGGTAAACAGTACTCAGCTCGGGCCCCGGATCGATGCCCTGCTCCTCCAGCAGCAGTCTTCTGACACCGTTGAACACCGCGAGCGCGTCGGCCTGCCTCCCCGCCCCGTACAACGCGCGCATCAACAGGCCGTAAGGACGCTCACGCAAGGGATACATGGCCGTGAGTTCCACCAGGTCGGCTATGGTCAGACGATGGCGGCCCAGGGCCAAGTCGAGGTCGAGACGTTCCTCCAGCAGGGCGATCCGTAACTCCTCCAATCGGTCGCGCTGCCGCATGGCGAAGGGGCCGGGCACACTCGCCAGCGGCTCCCCCTGCCACAGGTCGAGTGCCTGGGCCAGCAGATCGCTCGCCTCCTCGATCCGCCCTGAGGTACGTGCCCGTGCCGCGTCATGGGCGAGGGCCTCGACCCGCCCCACATCCAGTGCGGACGGCGGGACGACCAGCCGGTAGCCGTCCCCGACCGACACCACCACGCTCGGTGTCGAGCGGTCCGGTTCCAGAATCTTTCTCAACTGCCAGGCATAGGTGCGGATCGTGGTGGTGGCCTTTCTGGGCGGTGTGGCACCCCACAACGCGTCGACCAACTGTGCCCTCGACGCGGCATGTCCCGGCCGCAGCAGAAGTACTGTCAGCGTGGCCCGCAACTGCGGAGGACCGATTCGCAGTTCCGAATCGCCGCGGTGTACACGCACTGCCCCGAGCACGGTGAAGCGAAGCTTCTCAGCCACCTGCTCACGCCCTCTCCGCCGCACCACTGTCAACTGCTGTCGCTACCCTAGACGAGTTATTCCGATGTGATCAGTGGTGGTATGTGATCAGGAATCGGGTGACCGGGGGCTCCGGTCCGACGGTGATGACCCGGGCCATGCACTGCCAGCAGTCCGACTCCGTGGTGCGGTTCGCCTCTCACCCGATGACGCACCATGTGGAGTGCGTGGCGATTCTGGAGCCGGTGAAGAAGGACGACCGACCTACGAGTTCGGGTGATGTGCATGCACCGGTGGTCATGCACAGGTGGCGGAGAGAGACCGCTCGGCACGGTGTTGAGGCTTTGACGGGGCCTGGTGCGCGGGGTGGCGGCCGGGCAGGCTAGTTTGCTCGGATGGGTCTCCTTGATGATGTGGCCGAGCGTGACGGCTGGCGGTGCTGGGTGTGTGACGAAGCGGTCGACCCGGACGAGTCGGTCAACGACCCGCGGGGGCCCAGCGTCGACAGCCGGACTGCCGACCGGAAGGCCAAGGTCGCCGAGCGGCTCGCGCACCGCGGATGCAACACCCGCAAAGGTGCGGTCAAGGTGGTCATCGCCTGGCCGGACCGCCTGTACGTGGTCGAACCCGCGCCGCTGATCACCGTTGCCGGGAGGCTGGAGCGCAAGGGGGGCCGCGAGATGGTGGGCCGCTGTCCGACCAGGCGGGACGCCCAAGAGGCGGCGGATTGGCTGGTGGACCGGTTCTCCCGACTGGTACCGGGGCTGCCGGTTACCGCCGACATCGAGCCGGGCGGCGGCCAGTTCCTCGTCACCCTGGCCACCGGCCGCCGCTGACCAGGGATCACCGGCGCACACTCGCGTCAAGCCGAACCGTCGGACCGCACCGACCTGTCCCGGCACGAGCTGACACATCGGCAGTCGGGCGGACCCGCAGGTCGGTCCGGACACCCGGCATCTGCCGGGCGGGACAGCACAGCCTCGGCCCGGGGCACCGGAAACACTGCCTCCCCCTCGGAGAACTGGCGCTTCCAGCCCTTCTCCGCGACGAGATCAAGAAGGACGACTGACCTGCGCTTCGCGGTCAGGGATCAGGGCATCCCTGCGCACAGCGGAGTGCCGCGGTCTTCGCATGGGCGGGCCGGCTCGTCGTGGGCGGTGCCCGCGGATTGCCATAAAGAGGGCGGAGCCATTCCGCTTCACGGGCCCCCGCCATCGGGTGGGCGGGAGCTGAGCCGGTCCGGGCGGGCGGCGGAGCGGATGGCTGCGCCGGTGGTGCGGTGCCGTCGGCCCAAGTGACCTCGACCGCACCGTGTTTGCTCTCGTCGAGGACAGTGACCTGAGGCTTCTCGATCAGGTGGCGGGGAAGCCGGTCGCGGCCGGCGTCGGGGTGGTCGCCGCCCTCCCGATGGCGGGCCGTGGGCCAGAGTCCGGGTCTGGCTCACGTTCGGCGGCGGTCAGCAGGCGGGGGCGGGACGTCGGGAAAGTTGGCGTATGCGTCGGCGAGTTGCTGCCGCTGGGCCGGTGTCCGGCTCCCACACGCGCTCAAGCACAGTCCGCGTGGTCGTGGCCTGTCCGGCGGCGGCTCCGAAACCGTCCCGGTCGGGACCGGGGCGACCTCCAGACGCCAGGAACAAGCACAGAGCCATCCAGCGAGCACTTGGATCCTCGCATGCAGGTTAATCAACCGGCAAGTCCCCGGGGCAAGTTGAGGCACCGTCAAAATGTGTATCTATGGGGCTTGATGGCGCATCCGGTACCAACTGGTGCTTTGGGTCTCATTACTTGGGAACTCGCCCGCCGATGCTTGACATGGTTCTTCGGCCCAGATCTACTTTCGAGCAGTGAAGCGACGGAGGGGGAGTTGTCATGAGAGGTCTCGCGGCGGAAGCCGAGGCTATTGACGGCGCGCTCGCGGTAAGAACTTTTGGACGTCTTGAGTCAGATGCCGGAGGACGCGGCGCGGTTCTACCGCGGTGTCCAACTGGGTGTTGAATTCTGCAGAACTTCCCGCTGGAATGAACGCTGATCCGCCCCGGGTCGGCTAGCGGAGGTCGCGGTGCAATTCATTCCTGACTCCCCCCGATGGGTTACGCCCTTCGGGATTGTTCGATGTCTCATCCATGGCCGATGCGAGGCCGTCTGAAGCGGATTTCCGCCAAGGTCGGTCCCGCCTGCTTGCAGCGGGGCGCCGCCCTGCCGACACTCGCCTGACCAGCAGTAATGATCTAAACGGCAGGAAGTATGACCCCCCGGCTTCGGAGCCGGTGCGCATCCCGGGCACACCGGGAGCCTTCGTGCGCCCCGATCAGAAGGAGAAGCGGACATGAAGTCGGCAAACAGATTCCGGCGTGATCAGTAACAAAACTGCAAGGCGAATGAATGTTTGAGGGCGACCGGGATCAATCACAGCCCACGTCATCAGTGCCGAAACGGACAGAAGAGTCGCATTCTCGGATTTCCACTCTGGTGCAACCGAGAAAGATCAGATTGAATACCGCACGAGTCGTGAAGCGGATGCACGCCTTCCGCGATCACGATCTGAAAAGTTCGGAGGGGAACGGCCGCATGATGGAGATGACCAATTACCTGCGAGCGGGGTACGCCGTCACATGAACCCGCTGACGTACTCGCCGCGCCTGGTCAAGGCGCTCCCGCCGGTGGATGTGTGCGGCCGGGCTCTGAAGGTTTACGCGATGTTCGCGGAGCCGGAGAGCGCCTCCACCCTCCCGGAGCCGGAGTGGCTGCAGCAGCAGGCCGCCTCGGTGCTGACCGAACCCCTGCAGGAGGGGGATCACCCCGCCGGCTTCCTGATCCTGCACTACGGGACGGAAGGCAATTACCTGCTGGTGAGCCAGTGGTACGACGCCAACATGCTCAAGCACTGGGTGCGCGGCACGGCCGTCGATGCCGCGGGGAACACGACGGTCACGCCCCTGGTCCAGCGTGACCTGATCGCCTGCGTCTGGGAGTTGGAGGTCATCAAGTTCGAGCGCGACGCCTGGGTCAACACCGTGCTGGCGCAGGGCCGGCTCGACCAGGCCTCGATCGACGCATACCTCAACACGACCTTCTCGGGGTGGGTATGAGCCACGACATCAAGGTGCAGCCGATCGAGCCGTCCCACCTGGACGGACTGCTGACGATGTGTCAGGAGCATGCGGCGTACGAGAAGGCGGACTTCCGTGAGAACGGCCAAGTCGAGCGCTGGCGTTCGGCGTTGTTCTCGGAGCGGCCGGCACTGTACGGCTGGGTGGCGACGGACGGCGGAGAGCTCTGCGGCTTCATGACCGTCACGATCGACTTCGCCACCTGGGGCGCCGAACCGTTCGCCTACATGGACTGCCTCTACCTCCGGGAGCCGTATCGGGGGAGGGGGCTCGGCCGCACCTTCCTCGAGCAGCTGGGGGAGTTCGCCGCAGCCCGGGGATGCGGCTGGGCCGAGTGGCAGACCCCTCCGGACAACGAGCTCGGCGCCGGCTTCTACCGGCGCATGGGCGCCGGGGAAAAGACCAAGCTTCGCTTCCATTACAACGTTGAAGGGCAGGGCGTCTCGTGACGGACATCTCCATACCGGTGGCGCCGCTGACATCGTTGCCTCCCTGGTCGCTCGACTCCGCGGACCGGGCCTTACCGCCTCCGGCGCTCGGCGACATCGTCCGGGCAGCGGCGAGCAACTGGCCGGACCGCCCGGCGCTCCACGACGGACGAAGCGGACTCACGTTCGCCGAGCTGGAGCAGCAGGCCCGGGCGCTCGCGGCCTGGCTGAGCGAGCAGGGCGTGGGGAGCGGGGACCGGGTCGCGATCCTGGCTGAGAAGTGCGCCATCATGCCCGTCCTGGCCATCGGGATCTGGAAGTGCGGCGCGGTCTACGTCCCGCTCGACGCTGCGCAGCCGGTTCCCCGTCTGGGCAGCCTGCTCGGCCGCCTGGAGCCGCGTGTCGTGATCGCCCTGGACGACCGGGAGCCGTCGGTCCCGGGCGTCCGCTGGGTCGGCCGGGCACAGCTCGACGCGATCCTGTCGGGGCCGGCCCCGGACCGGCCGGCCGTGGCGAAGGCTCCCGAGGACACGGCGTACATCATCTTCACGTCGGGGTCGACGGGAGCGCCGAAGGGCGTCGAGATCAGCGTCGCCAGCCTGGTCGCGTACTTCGGGAACCACAACGAGGTGCTCCGGTTCACGCCCGACTCACGGGTCTTCAGCCTGTCCCCGTTCCACTTCGACGTGTCGATCGAGGACACGCTGCTGCCCCTGTCGCTGGGGGCGTTCGTCTACCAGTTCCGCAACGTCCACGCCGGCGCCATCATGCGCGCGATCATTAAACGCGAGCGGATCACGCATCTGATCGCCGTGTCCACGCTCCTGACGATGATCACGGAGGGCGGGCGGCACGTCACAAGGGAGAACTTCCCCTCCCTGCAGATGATGATGACGGGCGCGGAGGTCTGCGACCCCGGTGTCATCAACGTCTGGAAGACCAGCTTGCCCGAGGTGCGCGTCATCAACGCCTACGGGCCGACCGAGGCGACGATCGTCTGCGTCACCCATGAGATCGAGCGGGCGGACCCGGAGCGGGTGAGCTCGTACCCGATCGGCCGGCCCCTGCGCGGCGTGGCGGCACGGATCGTGGAGGACGGGGCCGAGGTCCATGAGCGCGGCCGGGCCGGTGAGTTGTGGATCGGCGGCGAGCAGGTGATGAGCGGCTACTTCGGCCAGCCGGAGGAGACCGCCCGCCGCGTGGTCGAGGTGGACGGCGTCCGCTACTACCGCACGGGCGACATGTGCAGCTACGACGAGGACGGCAACTTCGTGTTCCACGGCCGGAACGACGACGAGGTGAAGCTGGCCGGCCGCCGGATCCATCTCGGCGAGATCCGGCAGATCGTGCTGGGCGGCCCGGGCGTCGAGCGGGCAGCCGTCGCGCTGGTCCCGCGCAACGGCCATGACGTGATCGCCCTCGTGGTGATGGCCCCGGAACGGGCCGTGGTGGCGGATGTCGAGAGGCGGCTGAGAGACCTGTTGCCCGAGTACATGCGCCCGGCGCTCGTCGCCTGGTCACCTGTGCTCACCGTGTCCTCGACGGGCAAGACGGACGAGAACCGGCTGATGCGCCAACTCGCCCAGGCGGCCGCGGATTCGAGCGCGACCCACTTCGCGTTCACCGCCGGTGGGGACGTCGAGCCCGTCGACGGGGATGGCGATGCCTGATCCGCAGGGGCCTTCCCTGAACGTCGAGTTCGGCCGTCTGGCCGCCGCCAGGAAGATCATGGCGGTGAAGGCGTCCACCGGCTCGCTCGCGGACGACCGGACCAACGCCGAGCGCTGGATCTCCCGCTTCGGAAGCGTGGCCGAGCCGGACGACGGCGCGTCGATCGACGCGGGTGAGCACTCGGTGGTCATCCGCCCGGCACAGGAGGACGCGGACGCGCCCTACGTGCTGTATATCCATGGCGGCGGGATGGTCTACTACTCGACGGCCGTATTCCAGCCATTTCTGAGGACGTTGGCGGGCGCCCTGCATGCGCCCGTGGAGGCGTTCGACTATCTGAAGGCGCCGGAACACAGCGCTGAGGAGTCGGTGGAGCGGCTGGCGGAGCACATCGCGGCACGGTGCCGCACGCTGGGGGACCGGCAGCTCGTCATCGCCGGTGACAGCGTGGGCGGACTGCTCGCGCTCTACCTCAGCCTGCGGGTCCTGCCCGGGGTCTTCTCGCGCGTCGTACTGATCTATCCGGTCCTCGACCTCCAGACGGAGCGCGAGTCCTACCAGGCCTTCGGTCGGGGCTACTTCCTCGACAGCGGCAGCATGCGGCTCTTCAAGTCGATACTGCACCCCTTCTTCTCGGGGCGGGACTTCGACCCGTTCGCCCTGTCGGAGAGCGATCTGGACCGGCTGCCGGCGGGCTCGATCGTGACCACCGGCTGCGACGTACTCCGTGACGAAGGACTCGACTGGGTGGGGCACCTGGACGACCGGTCGGTCAAGCTGCGACATCTGCACTTTCCGGATCTTCCGCACGACTTCTGCCTGTACGCCGGCAAGCTGGATTCAGCCAAAAGTGCCGTGGCCGAGATCGCCAGGACCGCATTTCATCCCGAGGAGAGACGCGTCTAATCGATCAAAGAATTCGTGGCGAAAACGGAGTTATCGATTGCCTTGACGGCCGATATCACCGGTCATTAAGGTTAGTTCGAGAAATGCGAGCGGAAAGGCAGGATTGAGAGTGGTAGTCAAAGCCGAGGCGGTAGCATTACCGCCGTGGTCGATCGATCCTGCTGACGGGACCAGCCCTCCACCCGCTCTCGGTGATCTGCTCGTCGCTCCGGCCCTCAAGTGGCCGGACCGCACAGCGATCAACGATGGAGACGTCAGCTACACGTTCGCCCAGCTCGAACAGGGCGCCCAGACAGTTGCCGCCTGGCTGACCGGGCAGGGGGTCGGTGCCGGGGACCGCGTGGTGGTCCTGGCCGAGAAGCGCGCAGTCATGCCGATACTCGCCCTGGCCATCTGGAAGTGCGGGGCGGTCTACGTCCCACTTGACGCCGCTGAGCCGGTGGCCCGGCTGGAAGGACTGCTCAAGCGCCTCCAACCGGTGGCCGTGATCGCACTGGACGACCGGGACCCGGTTGTTCCCGCGGACTGCTGGCTGGGCAAAGAACAACTGGCCGTGATCCTGTCCGGGCCGCCGGTGACTCACTCCACCGTGCCCCGTCGTCCGGAGCAGGCCGCGTACATCATCTTCGCCGCCGGTTCGACCGGTGAGCCCCAAGGGGTCGAGAACAGCGCTGCCGGCCTCTTCGCCTATTTCGGCAACCACAATCAGGTGCTCCGCTTCACAGCGGAGTCCCGTGTTCTGAGCCTGTCGCCATTCAATGTCGATGTGTCGCTCGAGGACACGCTGCTCCCCTTGTCGCTGGGAGCCTTTGTCTTTCAATTCCGTAGTCTCCCCGCCGGTGCCGTCATGCGTTCCGTCATCGGCCGCGAACGAATTACGCATCTGATCGCGGTATCGATGCTCCTGGCCATGATTACCGGGGACGGCCGTCAGATCACCCGGGCCAAGCTGGCCGGCCTGGAATTGGTGATGACGGGTGCCCAGGTCTGCGACCCCGCCGTCGTCAACATCTGGCGGCAGCAACTGCCGGAGACCCGTTTCGTCCACGCCTTCGGCCCACCCGAGGCCACTGTCTTCAGCCTGACCCATGAGATCGGGTCCGAGGACGCGGAACGCACGACCGCGTACCCCATCGGCCGGCCTCTGCGGGGCATGAAGGCGAAGATCATGCAGGGTGAGGCCGAAATCCATGAGCCCGGCGTGAACGGGGAGCTCTGGGTCGGCGGCGACCAGGTGATGCGCGGCTACTTCGACCAACCCGACGAGACCGCCCGTCTTGTCGTCGAGCTGGACGGGACGCGCTACTTCAGGACCGGCGACATATGCAGCTACGAAGAAGACGGCAACATCGTGCTGCACAGTCACGGCGACGAGGAAGTCACGTGGCTGGCGGGCCGCCGTACCCATCTGAGTGAGATCCGCCGGGCTGCGCTGGGCTGTTCCGGCGTCGACCGGGCGGTTGTCGCCGTGATCCGGCGCAGCAACCGCGACGTGGTCGCTCTCGTCGTCATGTCGGAGGCGCGGCAGGTGGTGGCGGACGTGGAAGCGCGCCTGCGCGGTCTGCTGCCCGAATACATGCGTCCGACCCTGCTGGCCTGGTCGCCTGGTGGGTCAGCCACATCGACTGCGGAATCCGGTGAACGTGAACTGGTTCAACGGCTCGCGGAAGCAGCTCAGCAGTCGAACTCCAACTATTTCGTACTGTCGGCCGATGGCGCCGTCGAGCCTATTGAGAAGGTGGAGTCATGACTGTAGCGGTGAAGGAAAAGGTCGCCGAATACCTGGAGATGGCGCTGGGCAAGCCGGTGGACCTTTCTCCACTGCCCGACGACACGGCACTCAGTACCCTTGGCCTGGATTCACTCCTGACCATCAGTGTCCTGGTCACGCTTCTGGAAGACTGCGGCGTCGACCTGGGAGAGCACGCGGACTCGCTGGTCACTCCGAGCACCCTCGGTGATCTGTATGCCGTCGCCGACCGGTTCATGGAAGACGAAGACTCGACCCCGAGTGGGAGTGACGTGTCCCGAGAACAGCGATCGCAGGTGGACTTCTACCAGGAGAAGCTTGCCTATGAGATCGACTCCGCGGATCTGCAGACGGCACTCGATGACGGGCAGGACCTGGTCGTTGTCGACGGCCGCAGCAGCGAGTCCTACGACAGGGAACATATTCCTGGCGCGATCAGCATTCCTCACCGCTCGATCTCTCAGGATTCACTGGCCAGCCTCTCCAAAACACCGCTGTACGTCGCCTACTGCGATGGCATCGGCTGCAACGCCTCCACGAAGACGGCACTCAAGCTGGCGACCTCGGGCTTTCGGGTCAAGGAGTTGATCGGCGGTCTGGACTGGTGGAAGCGGGACGGCCACGCCACCGAAGGAACGGCAGCCCAGTCCGAGGCCCATGACCACGTCGACTGCGGGTGTGCCGGCTAGGCAGCAGGCAGAGAATCAGCCGAGCAGAGAGATGGTAGTCGACCTGTGAGTACTCCGAAGTTCGACGAGTCGCAGTTGGATGTCGCGGTGGTGGGCGGGAGCATCGCCGGCTGTGCCACCGCAATCCGCTTCAGTCAGATGGGTTATCGGGTCGCGATCTTCGACAAGAAGGCGATGAACGACCAGTCCCACAAGCGGCTCTGTACCCATTTCATTCAGCCGCACGCGTGGCCGCAACTGGCGGAGCTCGGAGTGAGCCACCTCCATGAGCCCGCCTGGTCCGTGGCCACCAAGGCCATCTTCGTGACGCCCGGGGGCGTGGTCGAGACGCCCGGGGCCTATGTTCCCGAGCAGCCGGATTCATGGGCGCTCAATCTGGAACGGAGCGTCCTCGACCCCGCACTGCGAACAGCCGCGCGGGAGCAGGGCGTCCAGTACATCGACTCCACCGCCGTGGAGAAAATCGAAGAGGACGAATCCGGCTGGACCCTCGACACGAGCGGTGAGTCCGGGGCCCACCGCTACCGGGCCCGCCTGGTGGTGGCCGCGGACGGCCGCCGTTCGCGGCTGGCCAATGAGCTGGGAAACCCGACCGATTCCCATCCGAATGAGCGCGCGGCTCTCTTCGGTTATTTCACGGGGATCAAGACCCGGCCGGACAACAGCTCGGTCTTCATCATGAACGAGCGGGACCTGGCCTGCGTCTATCCGCTCATCGACGGCAGGACTCAGCTGGTCCTCTTCGCGGAGAAGTCGCGGGTCGAGGACTGGCACGGCTCGGACGGCCGGCTCCAGCAGTTCCTGAAGTACTTCGATGACCTGCCGGAAGCGCCATCGATGTCCGACGCGGTCCCGGAGGGCGGGCTGCTGGTCTCCAACGACTACCCGAGCCTGATCCGCCAGCCGGTACTGGGCTCGATCCCCTTCGTCGGAGATGCGGCCCTGTCACTGGACCCCATGAGTGGCGTCGGCTGTGGATTCGCGTTGCTGTCGGCCGATCTGCTGGCTCGCGCGTTCGCCGACCGATCCCTGGCGAAGGCTGATCTCGCAGACGGACTGGCCGAATACCGGAAGCAGTTCGAAGACGTCATTCTCCCGCATGCCGAAGGTATATGCGGTGACTCTCTCGTCGACAAGGACGAGGCGTCCCGCCGGAGGATGTTCCAGACCATCAGCGGCAATCAGGAACTGAGCCAGAAGTATCTGGCCCTCACCGGCCGCATGCTGCTCCCGGGCGAATTCCAACGAGCCCTCATGCGCGGGATGATGACCCGGGGTGTCGCTCGTCTCAAACGCTAGCCCAACCCATATGGCGTCTAGAACCAAGAAGCTGTGATATGCGTATTCAAACTCCGTCACCTCTCGTCGGGGTGCTGTGCGGCATCAGTGCCAACCTGTTCTGGGGCCTGGCATTTCTGTTGCCGGTGCTGCTCCCCAACTCGGACGCCGTCGCTCTCGCGCTGGGACGGTACCTCGTCTTCGGAGTGCTGTCGCTCGGCATCATGATCCTCAGACGCGGCGCCGGAATGCGCGGCCTGGGCCGGCGAGTATGGTTCACGGCCGTGGCGTTCGCCTTCGCGGGCCACCTGGGCTACTACTTCTTCCTGGTGGAGGGGATCACCCACACGGGGGCGCCCATCACGACAGTGATCATCGGGACGCTGCCCGTGACCGTCGCGCTGACGGGTAACTG
This sequence comes from Streptomyces sp. NBC_01471, assembly GCF_041438865.1. Taxonomy (NCBI): domain Bacteria; kingdom Bacillati; phylum Actinomycetota; class Actinomycetes; order Kitasatosporales; family Streptomycetaceae; genus Streptomyces; species Streptomyces sp. NBC_01471. The sequence continues at coordinate 1,508,529 of NZ_CP109450.1, read as the reverse complement.
GGTCCGCAGGGAGTTTCCGTTCTCGCGGCTGCTGCTTCCTCTCGGCGTCATCGTGGTCGGTCTGGTCCTGGTCAACTACATGGAGGTCGACTGGAAAACCGCCTTCAACGGCCACTCCGGAATGACGTGGGTGATCGGTCTCGCGTCGGCGCTGACAGCGCTCGTCCTGTGGACGGGTTACGCGGTGGCCAATGCCAACTTCCTCAAGAAGCATCCGGAGATCTCGTCGACCAACTGGTCCACGCTCATGGGCGTGTGCACGCTGGCCCTGTCGTTGGTGGCCCTGCCGATCGCCGCTGTCTCCGGCGGGGTGCACATCGAAGGAACGGACCAGTTCCGTCCTCTGCTGATCGGCAGTCTGGTTCTCGGTGTGCTTGTCTCATGGGTCGGAACGGTGCTCTGGAACCGTTCCTCGGGGCTGGTGCCGATTTCCATCGCGGGGCAACTCGTCGTCGTCCAGGTCATTGCCGGACTGATCTATGTCTTCACCTGGTCCGGCCACATGCCGCCGCTGCTGGAGATCCTTGGAATCGCACTGCTCATCGGCGGCGTGCTGCTGGCCATCCAGCGCACCCGCAACAAGCCGCCGGCGCCTGAAGCTCAGCTCACAGAGAAAGCTGAGATGACTTCATGAACCGCCGGGGGGACTGCGACGATCATGAATGACCCTTGGGGCCGAAATCTCGCAGGGTACAGAAAAGGGGAGGACAGAGACTGATGTCGCGCGTTGCATTCACGACTTTCGCGATCCTGAAGAAACCGTACGGGGATCCTGAAGTCCAGGAGTTCGACGACCTGACGCCGCCCACGTTCGAAGAAGCGGAAGGCAGCCCGGGATTCATAGCCAGGGCGAAAGAGGATCCCGGCCAGAGCCACCTCACCAACTTCGAGCGGGACTGGGGAGACTGGGGCAAGTTCGAGGTCCCGCGTTTCTACACGGGCGGCCGGACCAACGAGACCGACAGCCGTGCTTCCACTCTGTCCCTGTGGAGCGATCTGGAGTCCGTCTTCTCCTTCGTCTACTCAGGTCTGCACCGCGGCGCTCTGCGCAAGCGGCACGAGTGGTTCCTCAAGCCCGAGTGGCCCAGCTACGCGGTGTGGTGGGTCTCCGACGACACCACCCCCACTTGGGCGGACGCCTGTCACCGGCTGGAGCACCTGCACGACAACGGTCCGTCTCCCGTTGCCTTCACCCTGCGTCAACCCTTCACCGCCGACGGCACGTCGACCCGGGTGCGCGGCCTGGCCGAGGGACGAGAGGCCGGTGCCGATGAGTGAGTGCCGTCCCGTGCTGCCGGTCACCCGGACCGGCAGCCGGCCGGACCGGGACAGCTGTCCCGGCCGGGAGCGCCTGCCACCCGAGCCGGCCTGCCACACCCCGACGAGAACGCGACGCTGACCGAAGCGGCCGCCTCGGCACCGGGGGCGCCGAACCGCGCTGCCCACCCGCCGGGTACGTGCCCCGCTTCACCTGCCTCATCGCCGCAGTAACCGGCCTCGATGACCGCACGGCCCATCTCGGCCGTCCGGAACAGGCCATGCGCTCGCACAACGGTCCTGCAGTCTGCACGGCCGGCGCGCTGAGCTACCTCATCTCTTCCACACCACCCAGGGAATCTCTGTGATCACGCGTGCCTTCGACAGGTCGGCGATGAGCTGGTCCTATGAAATGCACCTTCAACCCATGCTGTCCGCCGCCGACATCGAGGGGCTGCCGTTCGGGTCGGTCTTCGGCAGCGTCCCCGCGCACACCGTCTCGAAACGACACGCCCACCAGGACGGCGAGATGTTCGTCGTCCTGGCCGGCAAGGCCTCGGTAGTTCTCGGGGACGAGTCGCGCGAGCTGGGACCCGGTTCGGTCGTCTACCTGTCGCCCTTCGGCTTCCACGAGATCCGCAACGACCACGACGAGGCGTTCGACATCGTCTCGGTCTACTGGGAGCACATACCGAGCGCCGTCAAGGCCCTCGAACAACTCCCTCCGCGCGACGCGCTTCCCGAGCGCGCGCTGGTCTTCTGCCCCCCGCCCACGCCCAACGGCGGCTTGCACCTGGGCCACCTCGCGGGCCCGTACGTCCGGGCCGACATGCTGGTGCGCGCACTGCGCAGCATGGGCCGCGACGCCCGGTACATCACCGGCACCGACGACCACCAGTCGTATGTGGCCGCCGCCGCGCGACTGCGCGGTACGGACCCGGCGGACGTCGCCGCGTCCGAAGGTGACGCCATCATGGCGACCCTGCGCGCGGCCGGAGTCGGCGGGGACCGGCTCACCCGTCCCGCCACGGACCCGGAGCACGCCGACCGGATCCGGGAGCTGCTCGCCCGGGTCACCTCGTCGTCCGCCGTGACGGAGGAGGAGCGGGAGACGGCCTACTGCCCGAAGTGCGACCTGTCACTGCACCAGGCCTTCGCGCGCGGGTGCTGCGGACACTGCGGCGCGGCCAGTGACGGAGAGATCTGCGAGGCCTGCGGCCGGCCCAACGAGGCCCGGGAGCTCACCGGCCTGGAGTGCCGGATCTGCGGCACCCCGGCCGTCACCCGCCCGGAGCGGGCGCTGTGGCTGGACCTCAACGCCTACGCCGGCCAGCTGCGGGACTACCTGCGGCTCACCTACACCTCGCCCGACCTGCAGGCTCTGGTGGAGAGGCTGCTGGACGAGGGGCTGCCCGCGTACCGGCTCGGCCGGAGCAGCGACTGGGGCGTCGCCCTGAAGGACGGCCAGTCCCTCGACGCCTGGGCGGACCTCGCGCTGACCTTCCTGGACGCCGCCCGCGCCGAGTCGGAGCAGGGAGGGCCGGCGAAGATCACGCTCTTCCTCGGCTACGACAACAGCTTCTACTACGCGGTCCTCCTGCCGATCCTGGCCTTCGCGGCCGACCTTGCGGACCACCTGCCCGCCGCGTTCGTCACCAACCAGTTCCTGCACCTGGAGGACGCGAAGTTCTCCACCAGCCGGGGCCACGCGGTCTGGGCCGACGACGCTCTCGCCGCGGCGGGACCGGACGCCGTACGCCTGGCCCTGCTGCGGAACGCCCCGGAAGGACGCGTGACGCGGATCAGCCAGGAGCGCGCCGGCGAGCTCGCGCAGGACCCGCTGTACCGCAATGCGCACGAGTGGCTGGGCGGCTTCGCGGCTCTGAGCGAGCAGTGCGACGGTCAGGTACCGGGTACCGGTGCCTGGACCGACGCGCACCGGGAGTTCTACCGGTACCTCAACCTGACTACCCGTCAACTCGACGGTCTGCTGCTCCCGGAGTCGTTCAGCGCGCGTGGATACGTCCAGCTGCTGGAGTCCTTCGTGACGCGCGCCGCCGAATTCCGGGCGACGGAGGAAGGGGTGCGCCAGGTCCCGTCACTGGCGGAGGAGGCGCGCACGAGCCTGGCCCTGGAGTATCTGGCGGCCAAGGTGTTCGCCGCGCTGGCCTGGCCGGTCACGCCTGAGCTGTCCCAGCAGGTCTGGGACTGGCTGGGCCTGCCCGCACAGCCGGTCCGCGAGGCCGACTGGTCCTTCCTGCCCTCCGGTACCCGGTGCGTGTCCAACGCGCCCGGTCTCGTAGCGGCAGCCGTCCCTTCTGCGGGCGAACGGTCGTGAGCCAGGCCGGCACGGCAGCGTCCCGTCGCGGTGGGGACTTACCCTCCGGTGCGGACGTCGTGGTGGTGGGCGCCGGGATCACCGGCGCCTCCATCGCGCACCACCTGGCCCGCCGGGGTGTGTCTGTCGTCGTGATCGAGCAGTCACCGCGGTCGGGTGCCGGGGCCACCGGCAGCTCCGGCGGCATGGTGCGTGCCTACGATCCCGACACGGCGAGCGGGGAACTGGCGCTGCCGAGTCTGGCCGCCTACCGGGACCCCGCGCGCTGGGCGTCGGGGCAAGCTCCGCTGCACGCCGTCGGCGCCGTGACCGCGGCCCACCCCGACCAGGCGGCCTCCTTCCGGGAGGCCGCCGGGCAGATCAACGCCGCGCTGCACACCTCGGCGCACGTGGTCGCGGAGCGGGACGAAGTGGCGGGGATACGCCTGGCCGGCGGCGTCGCCCTCGTCGAGCCGGAGGCAGGCTGGGTGGCACCGGCCGAGGTCACCGAAGACTGGCTGGTGCAGGCACGCGCCGACGGTGCCGTGGTGTGCCACGGAGTGCGCGTGCACGGAGTGGAGGCACGGGGCGGGCGCCCGGCGGTGCTCACGGACGCGGGCGTGATCAGCGCCGGGTCCGTCATCGCGGCAGTCGGGCCCTGGGCGGCCGACCCGGTGCCCGGGTTGCGGCCTGCTTCACCGGTACGCTCACGATCGATCCAGGTGAGCGTCGTCGAGCGCCGCCCTCCCGCAGCGTCCCACGCGACCTTCGTCGACCTGCGCACCGGGGTGTACGCCAAGCCGGTCGGCTCGGACCGGACCCTGATCGGCATGCCGCACCTCGTGTGGGACTCGCCCTTCGACTCACAGCCGGACCCCGCGCACGAGCGGGCCACCGTTTCCGCGCTCACCACCCATTTCCCCTGGCTCACCACAGCGGTGCAGCTCAGCACCGTCCGCGCCGCGGACGCATACGGCTCGCCCGGTGGCGAGCAGGCGTCCGGGCTGCTGGAGGGCACTGGCGTGCCGCACGTGTGGTCAGTGCGGGGCTGGAACGGCGGCGGTGTCAAGACGGCACCGGAGGCCGGCCGCCGCATCGCGGAGGCGTGCGTGGCCGACGCCTTCTCCGACGTCGCCTGACAGCCGCCCGCCCGGCGGACCCGACACCCCCCCCATCGAACCCCCTCAGCACAGCATCGAGGTGTTCCATGCCGGACGTAGCCGCTCCACGCTTCCTCATCGAGCGCGTGGACGCGTCCAACTTCGAAGCGGTTCTGCCGCTCATCGCCGAATACCAGAGGTTCTACGGCCGAGACCCCGACGACTCAAGAAACCGGCGGTTCTTCGGTGAGCTGGTGGGGGACAACCCCCACGGACTTCAGCTGACGGCCCGTCAGGGGCCGCACACGATCGGCTTCGCCACCCTCTACTGGGTGCGCGTCTCCACCGGAGCGACCACCGCGGCTCTCCTCAACGACCTGTACGTCCACCCCGACCACCGGGGCGGCCGGGAAGCGGGCGTCGGAACGGCGCTCCTGCACGCGGCCGCACGTGAGGCCGGTGAGCGCGGCTTCTCCAGCCTCAACTGGGAGACCGCGCCCGACAACCGCTCGGCGCAGGCACTGTACGACCGGTTCCTGCGCGGGGCCGGGGACCTCGGGGGGTCCTCGACCTGGCTCCACTACTCATATCCGCTTTCCGTCAAGGGGGAACAGTGACCCGCTGCCACGATGTACTGGGCATAGGCTTCGGTCCGGCCAACCTGTCTCTGGCCATCGCCCTGGAGGAAGAGGGCAACGACCTCGACGTGCACTTCCTGGAAGCCCGGCCGAGCCCGTCCTGGCAGAGCGCCATGATGCTCGACGGTTCGGACATCCAGAACCACCCCGTGCGCGACCTCGTGTCGCTGCGCAATCCGCGCAGCCGCTATAGCTTCATCAACTACCTCTTCGAGAACGGGCGGCTGCTCGAACACCTCAACGTGCCGGGGGAGTTCCCGCTGCGCAAGGAGTACGCGCAGTACGTCACCTGGGCCGCGAGCCACTTCAGCCGACTGGTCGACTACGGCGTGCACGTCACCGGCGTCACCGTCGACCGAGATGCCGAGGGCAGTCCGGTCTACACCGTCACCACCTCCACCGGGGACACCCACCGGTCGCGCTCGCTCGTGATGGGCACCGGGCGTACCCCCTTCATCCCGAAGCCGTTCGACACGGTGGACTCCCCGCGGGTCTTCCACCTGACGCGCTACCTGCCGTCCCTGCAGGAGCTGGGCATGGCCGGACACGGCGACGGGTCGCCGCGCGCCGTGACGGTCATCGGGGGCAGTCAGAGCGCGGTCGAACTCACGCTTGACCTCACGCGGCGCTTCCCCCGCGCCCGGGTGACCACCCTCGTACGCTCGCTGACGCTCCGCCAGAAGGACACCAGTCCGTTCAGCGAGGAGGGGTACTTCCCCGACTTCACCGACTACTACTACCGGGCACCCCGCGAGCGCAAGCACGCACTCGACGCGTACATGCGTCTCACGAACTACTCGTCGGCCGACAGCGATGTGCTTCACGAGCTGTACCGGCTCATCTACGAGCAGCGCCTGGACGACGACCAGCGGGTGTTCGTCAGTGGCAGCCGCCAGGTGCGTGACATCGAGGTCCGGGAGGACGGCGTCCACCTCAGTGTCGAGGAGCTGAACACCGGGGAGGCCGAGGAGCACCGGTCCGACTTCGTCGTCCTGGCCACCGGATTCCGCGATCTCGGCCCGGCCGCCCACCAGGAGCGCGTGCCCGCTCTCATGCGCGACATCGCCGACGACTTCGCCTTCGACAGCCACGGCTACCTGTCCGTCGGCCCGGACTACGAAGTCCAGCCGCTGGGCGACGGCACGCCCGCGCTCTTCCTCAACGGCTTGAGCGAATCCAGCCATGGCATCGGTGACGCCGGTTCGTTCAGCCTTCTGTCGCTCCGCTCCAAGGTCATCGCAGAGGGCCTCCAGAAGCGTCTTCCGTAATGGAGCCGGCAGGCACCTCTCTGCCCGGCGAGGCGGTCGCGCCGGGCAGACCGGAAACGGATGCGGGCGACCGTACGGAGCGCAGACCGGAGCTGGAGATCGGCGCACACGTCTCCAGCAGTGTCCTCGGAGCCGGGATGGTGGTCATGCCTCCCGTCGTCGCGGCGCTGGCGGGCGGGCACAGCCTCCTCGTCTGGTCGGCCCACATCCTGCTGGGCGGATCGATCAGCCTCATGCTGGCCCTGCTGGTCCGCGCGAGGCTGCGGCCGGCCTCGTTGGCGGGTGCCGTCGGGGCCCTGCTCGGCTCGTGGGCGGAACGGGCGGTGAACGGCGTCTTCGCCGTCGCCTTCACCGCCGGGCAGGCGGCGATCGCGTGGTTCGCCTCGACCTGCCTGTTGACAGCCGCCAACGGTTCTCTGCCACGCCCGGGGGCGGACGGTCTCCTGCTGGCCCTCGGGATCCTCGTGGTGGCTGTGCTCGCGGCGCTCACTCCGCTCTCGCTTCCGGCCGCTGTGCTCCGGCTGCGTTCCTGGGTGGCCGGGGCCGTGGCGCTGGCCTGCGCCGCATGGGGCTGGCCCGCCGCATCCGCGGTGGGTTCGCACACGCCGCTGGCGCCGTCGGGACTCTCGCCCGGCGGTGCCCAGTGGCTGGCCCTCGCGGCGCTGTTCTTCGCCGGTGTGGGATGGGAATCAGTCACCTCCGTCGTCCCGGCCGTCGCCGCCGGGCCGCGACGAACTGCCGCGGGCGTGGCCCTGGGGGTGGCCTCAGTGGCCATCGTCTACCTGGGGCTGGCCGCGGTCCACCGTCTGGCCGCCGGGGAACCGGCAGCCCCGGGACCGGTTTCCGCCCCGCTGCGCTGGGTGCTGGCCGGTGCGACGGCCGCTGTGCTGATCTCGTACGTCTTCACGAACGTGCGCACCGCCGCCCGGATCGCCGCGCGGCTGCGCCCCGGGGAGCCGGCTCCCTCCGAACGGGGCCCCGGCAGGGCCCTCATCGCGGCTGTCGGCGTCGCGTGTTGCGCCTTCGCCTGTACGGGGGTCCGGGACGGCGCCGTCCCCCTCCTGCTGCTGGGGCCGGCCGTGGCCGCCATGACCGGCTTCGACCTGGCAGCCGTCGCTGCCGTGCGCTGCGGCGGGCCGCTGATGCGGAGCGCCGGGGCCCTGGTACTGCTCGTGCTCGCGGGCATGGCGGTCCTCGCCGTGCCCTTCCTGCTCGGTGGATGAGTGATGGCCAAGCTCCTACGCCGTTGTCCGGATGGTCTCGCCCGCCCCATCGGGACCTCGGCCACGCCGCTTCCGCCGGTCCTTCCGGCTTCCGTGGCCGGGACGCGGATCGGGACCGTGCTCGGTGAGCCGGGCGGATCGCGCGAGAAGCGGCAGGGCGGATCGCGCGGCAGGCAGGGGCAGCAGCCGCGCTCGCCCGTCGCCCGTCGCCGGCAGCTGTGCACCGCCGTGCCGACAACGCCCATGACGGCGACGAACACCCCTGCGCACCTTGTCCGTTCACTTCGTCCGGCATCCTTTTCCGGCTCCATCTCCGAGGAGACACCATGACCGCCCCCACAACAGCTCCCACCATCGAATCCGAAGTCCGCAGTTACTGCAGGAACTGGCCAGTGAGGTTCGACCAGGCGCGCGGCAGCCGCATGTTCGATCGCGACGGCCGCGCCTATCTCGACTTCTTCGCCGGCGCCAGCGCCCTGAACTACGGCCACAACCACCCGGTACTCAAGCGGGCGCTGCTCGACTACCTCGGGCAGGACGGGGTCACCCACAGCCTGGACATGCTGACCGCCGCCAAGGAGGAATTCCTCGCCGAGTTCGCGGCGCGGGTTCTCGGCCCCCGCCAACTGGACTACCGGGTACAGTTCCCCGGCCCCACCGGGACCAACAGCGTGGAGGCCGCGCTCAAGCTGGCCCGCAAGGTGACGGGGCGTCAGACGATCGTCG